>JAYQOZ010000087.1:0-8338 GCA_038145035.1 Gemmatimonadaceae bacterium
TCCGAAGACCGTGCCTGCCTACCTGCGCCGGCCCGGCCATGTGCACCCGCTGCGCGCCCGCGAGGGCGGTGTGCTGCATCGGGTCGGGCACACCGAGGCGGCCGTGGACCTCATGCGCCTCGCCGGCCTCGAACCGGCAGGCGTCATCTGCGAGATCCTGACCGATGACGGCTCCACCGCCAAGCGCCCGGAGCTCGAGTCCTTCGCCAGGCGCCACGGCCTCACGTTCATCACGGTGGCGCAGCTGGTGGCCTATCGGCTGCAGCACGAGCGGCTCGTGCATCGCGAAGCCGAGGCCCGGCTGCCCACCGAGTTCGGCGAGTTCCGCCTGATCGGCTACCGCAACGACGTCGACCGCCACGAGCACGTGGCCCTGGTGTTCGGCGAGGTGCAGGGCCAGGACGACGTGCTGGTGCGCATGCACTCCAAGTGCCTCACCGGCGACACCTTCCATTCGATGCGTTGCGACTGCCACTGGCAGCTGCACGAGGCCATGCGACTGGTCGTCGCGGCGGGCAAGGGCGTGATCGTGTACCTGGACCAGGAAGGGCGGGGCATCGGCCTGCTCAACAAGCTCAAGGCGTACCAGCTCCAGGACGAGGGCGCGGACACGGTGGAGGCCAACGAGCGTCTTGGCTTCGCACCGGACCTGCGCAACTACGGCATCGGCGCGCAGATCCTGCTGGACCTCGGCATCAACTCGCTGCGACCGATCACGAACAATCCGAAGAAGCTCGTGGGGCTCGAGGGCTACGGCCTCCGCCTCGGCGAGCGCGTGCCCATCGTCTCGCCGGCCAACGGCGAGAACGCCGAGTACCTCGAGACCAAGCGCGCCAAGCTCGGTCACCTGCGGGCGCTCTGATGGCCGAGTTCATCGGGGAGCCGACCGGCGCGGGGCGTCGGGTGGTCATCGTCGCCTCGCGCTTCAATGAGCACGTGGTGCAGAAGCTGGTGGACGGTGCGCTGGAGTGCTGCCTGAAGCACGGGGCCTCGCTGGACGATGTCGACGTCCTCTGGGTGCCGGGCGCCTGGGAGCTGCCGCCGGCCGTGATGAAGGTGCTGCAGACGGAGCGCTACGATGCCTGCGTCGTGGTCGGTGCCGTCGTGCGCGGCGAGACGCCGCACTTCGATTTCATCGCCGGTGAGGCGAACCGCGGACTCGCCCAGCTGCAGGGCGAGTTTGGCGTGCCCATCGGTAACGGCCTGCTGACGACGAACACGATGGAGCAGGCCGAGGCCCGCGCCGGCGGCGAGCACGGCAACAAGGGATGGGAGGCCGCGCTGGCCGCCCTCGAGATGGCCGACCTCTTCGGGCGGCTCGACCTGATGGATCCGGACGGGGACGATGGCGCGGCTTGAGACGCGGGGGCGTGCGCGTGCCCTGCAGGCCCTGTATGCCTGGGATGTGCGCGACGACGGCGTGCCGCTCGAGCGCGTGGCACACCTTGTCTGGGACGATCTGGCCATCAGTCCCGAGGAGCGTCGCTTCGCCAACGCCCTCATCCAGCTGATCGTCGCCGAGCGCACCTCGATGGACGCGGAGCTGGCCGAGGTCACCACCAACTGGCGCCTCGAGCGGCTCGGGCATATCGAGCGCTGCGTGCTGCGCCTCGCCGCCGCGGAACTGACGCAGGGTGGCACGCCGCCGCGCGTCATCATCCAGGAGGGCGTGCGGCTGGCCGAGCGCTATGGCACGGCCCAGAGCGCTCGCTTCGTGAACGGCGTGCTCGACGCCCTGGCCCGGCGGATGGGCCGCCTCTCTTGAAGCTCGTCGCCGTCAACTGGCAGGACCTCGACAATCCGCTGGGCGGCGGCGCCGAGACCCACCTGCACGAAATTCTCGAGCGACTCGTCGCCTTCGGCCACGAGGTCATCCTGCTCTGCGGAGGCTGGCGGAATTGCCCGCCGCGCGCGGAGCGGCGTGGCGTGGAGATCCATCGCGTCGGGACGCGGCAGTCGTTCCCGTTCCACGCGCGCCGCTACTGGAACCGGCACCTGCGGGAGCGGGACTGCGATGTGCTCTTCGAGGACATCAACAAGGTGCCGCTCTATACCACGCGCTGGGGCGCGCGCCGCGTGGTCGCCGTAGTGCCGCACCTTTTCGGCGAAGCGGCATTTCAGGAACTGAACCCGGTCCTGGCCAGTGCCGTCTGGCTCTCCGAACGGCCACTCCCCTGGATGTATCGCCAGGTGCCATTCCAGGCCATCAGCCAGAGCACGGCGGACGATCTCGTGGCCCGCGGCATCGCCGCGGAGCGGGTGGAGGTCATCCCCCCCGGCGTCAGCGCTGACTACTACACGCCGGATGCCTCGGCACGCGCGCCGCATCCCACCTTTGCCTACCTCGGGCGGCTCAAGCGCTATAAGGGCGTGGACCTGGTGATCCGGGCGTTCGCCCGGCTGGCGGCGCCGAACGCCGTGCTGGAGATTGCCGGCGCGGGGGACTATCGGCCGGCGCTGGAGCAACTCGTGGCCTCGCTTGCCCTGTCCCAGCGGGTGCGCTTTCTTGGCTTTGTCAGCGAGGCCGAGAAGCTGGCGCTGTATCGCCGGGCCTGGGGTGTGGCGCTGGCCTCGCCGAAGGAGGGCTGGGGCCTGACCAATGTGGAGGCCGAGGCCTGCGGCACGCCGGTCGTCGCGTCGAACTCCCCGGGGATCCGGGAGTCGGTGCGTCACGGCGAGACGGGGTTCCTCGTCCCACATGGGGACGTCGCCGCGATGGCGGCGGCCTTCCAGCGGCTGGCGGAAAGTCCCACACTGGTGGCGGAAATGGGCGCCAAGGCGCGGGCGTTTGCGGCATCCTTCACGTGGGATCGCTGCGCACGCGCGACCGAGGCGCATCTGCAGCGGGTCATCCACGAGGGGAGGTAGCTGGTGCCGATCATGAGCCAGGTCAGGACCCGATGGCCGCGCTGACCGTCGGAGCGCTCTTCGAGCGCCTCAAGGATGACCTCGAACTCGAACTGCTCGGCAGCCCGGACGGCCTGCAGCGACCGATCGAGACGGACGACGCGTCGGGCCCCGGCCTGGTGCTTGCCGGGTACACCGGTCGCTTCGTGCACCAGCGGCTCCAGGTCCTGGGCGAGACCGAGGTCAGCTACCTCAAGTCGCTTGCCAGCGCGGACCGACGCCGCATCCTCGAGACGTTCTTCGCATATCCGATCCCCTGCGTGATGATCACGAAGGGGCAGGAACTGCCCGAGGGCATGGAGGACGCCGCGCGGTCGGCCGGCCTCTCGATCCTCCGCTCCCAGCTGAAGACCCAGGACTTCTATCATCGGCTGCATCCGTTCCTCGAGGACACCTTTGCGCCGACCACGAACCTCCACGGGTCGCTGGCCGACGTCTACGGCGTGGGCGTGCTCTTCACGGGCCAGAGTGGCATCGGGAAGTCGGAGTGCGTGCTCGATCTCGTCGAGCGCGGGCATCGCCTCGTGGCGGACGACGTGGTGATCGTGCGGCGGCGGGGCGGGGACGTGCTCATCGGCTCGGGCCACCCGCTGCAGCGGCACTTCATGGAGATCCGCGGGGTCGGGCTCATCGACGTGCGGCAACTCTTCGGCATCCGTGCCGTCCGGCAGCAGAAGCGCATCGAGGTGGTGGTGCAGCTGCAGCAATGGCGCGAGGGCATGGCCGTGGAGCGCACCGGTCTCGACACGGACTCCACCGACATCCTTGGTGTCCCGGTGCCGCGCATCACGGTCCCGCTCAACCCCGGCAAGAACATCACGGTGGTGGCGGAGGTGATCGCGATGAACCATCTGCTGCGCTACAGCGGCGAGGACCCGGCGCAGGCCTTCAACGAGCGCCTCAAGGGGCATCTGCGCCAGAAGGTAGACGTCCAGCGCTACCTGCTCGATGACGACGAATAGTCCCCCGCGCGCGGTCGTCGCCGGCCACGGCAACTTTGCCGCCGGCATCATCTCGGCCGTCCAGCAGATCACCGGGCTGGGCGACCAGTTCGTCGCCGTGAGCAACACGGGGCTCGGCGCCGAGGCCATCGAGGCCTCGGTCCGCGAGGCCATCGCGCAGAGCGGCGCGCAGGTGGTCTTCACGGACCTGCCCGCCGGTAGCTGCACCATGGCCGTGCGGCGGCTGGCGCGGCTCGAGCCCTCGGTCACGATCGTCACCGGGGTGACGCTTCCGACGCTGCTGGCCTTCGCGATGGGCGCCAGCGTCGAGGAGGCGGTCGCGCGTGGGCGCGAGGCCTTGCTGCGCCTGGATGGAGGACCGCGCGGTGCTTGACTTCGCCCGCATCGACGATCGGCTCATTCACGGTCAGGTCGTCGTGGGTTGGGGGCAGCCCTGCAACCTGGCGTTTCTGGTCCTCGTGGACGACATCGTTGCGGACTCGGACTGGGAGCAGGAGCTCTACCGGATGGGCGTGCCGCCGGACATGGACCTGTACTTCGACTCGGTGGAGACCGCCGCGCGACGCTATGCCGACTATCGCGCGGACCGGCGCCCCGGCATGCTGCTCACGGGGGACATCGAGACCATGCGACGGTTGGTGGCGCTGGTCCCGGACCTGCGGCGCGTCACCGTCGGCGGCATCCATCACAAGGAAGGCCGGGTGGCGCGACTACGCTACGTCTTCCTCACGCCCGGCGAGGAGACCGCGTTGCGCGAACTGGCGGCAGCGGGCGTGAACGTCGAGGCGCAGGACGTCCCGGCCTCGCCGGCGGTCCCGCTGGAGCAGTTGCTCGCCGGGGACGGCCGGGGATGATTGACACCCTGGCCATCGACCTCCTGCAGCTGCTGCCGCTGGCCGTCCTCGGCGCGGTGCTCGGCCTCGACGTCGTGGGCTTTCCGCAGGCGATGCTATCCCGGCCCATCGTGGCGGCAACGGCGGCCGGGGCACTGATCGGGCAGCCCGAGCGCGGGCTCGTGCTCGGCGTTGCCCTGGAATTCTTCGCCCTCGAGTCCATGCCCTTCGGCGCCTCGCGCTACCCCGAGTGGGGATCGGCCTCCGTGGTCGGCGGCGCGCTCTTCGCCATGACCCCCGACAACACGCCGGCGGCCATGACGGTGGCTGTGATGGCCGGCCTGGTGACGGCAACCCTCGGCGGGACCTCGATGGTCGCGCTGCGCCAATGGACGCACGCGCTGGCCACTAGGCGCCACGAGGCGCTAACGGAAGGCTCCGGGCGTGCCGTCGTCGGCCTGCAGATCGCCGGCCTCACCGCAGACCTCATCCGCGGCGGTCTGCTCACGTTGGGATCCCTGGCGATCTTCGTGCCGCTGCGCACGGCCATCCTCGGAACCTTCGCGTTTCCCGGCACCCTGTCGCGCGCCGCGGTGGTCTCGGTGGCCTCTGCGGTCGGGCTCGCTGCAATCTGGAAGGTTGTGCACGGGACCACGGGGGCGCTCTGGTGGATGGCCGGTGGCCTCGTGTTGGGGTTCGGCATCGCCTGGGGGCTCTGGTGAGCGCCGACCTGCGACTGCCCTGGTTCACGCGCCTCGCGATGCTGATGCGGCTCTTCGCCATCCAGGGCTCGTGGACCTACGAGAGGATGGTCGGGCACGGCATCGCGTTCGCGATCGAGCCGGCCATCCGCCTCCTGCCCGGCGGTCCGATGGGGGAGCGCTACCACGCGGCGATGGTCCGCAACAGCGGCTACTTCAACGCCCATCCCTATCTTGCCGCAGTGGCAGTGGGAGCCTTGGCGCGGGCGGAGCTCGAGGGGTTGCCCGCCGAGCAGATCGACCGGTTCCGGACGGCGGCGCCGGGGCCCCTCGGGTCAGTGGGCGACCGGCTGATCTGGGCCGGCTGGGTTCCGCTCTGCTCGGCGCTCGCCCTTTTGGCCTTCGGGTTCGGAGCGTCCCCGGCTGGCGTGGTCCTCCTCTTTCTCGGAGTTTATAACGCCGGGCACATCGCGCTCCGCACCTGGGGACTCCACGTCGGCTGGCGCGATGGGTTGCGTGTGGCGCAGGCGCTCGGCACTCCGGTGCTGCGTCAGGGGCCGGCGCATGTGGCCCGCGCCACGGCGTTCGTGGCCGGTGTCGCGCTTCCGGTGGCGGCGCAGGGCATCATCGGCCCCGGGCGCGTGCTGATGGGCGCGGTGCTGGCGACCGTGGCGCTCGGGGCGGTGGTGGTCACGTTGCTGCAGGGGCGATACGAGGGATGGCGGCTCGCCATCTTTGCGATTGCCGCATTTCTCCTCTCATCCGTGGTGCGCTGATGCTCGAACGCGACGTCGAGGTAGTGAATGCCAACGGGATCCACGCCCGCCCGGCCGCCGAGATCGTGAAGACCGCGGCGCGGTTCACGTCGACGATTACGCTGGCCCGCGACGGGATGGAGGTGAACGGCAAGAGCATCTTGGGGGTGATGATGCTGGCGGCGGAATGCGGCGCCGTCGTGCGCGTGCGCTGCGACGGACCGGACGAGGCGGACGCGCTCGAGGTGCTGGCCGCGCTTGTCGCCTCCAACTTCGGCGAGCACTAGCGCGTGCCATCGCAACTGCACGGCATTCCGGCCTCACCGGGCATCGTGGTCGGCACCACGCACCTCCTGCGATGGGAGGTGCCGGACGTGCGCGCCCGCGTCGTGCTGGACGGCGACGTGGACCTGGAGATCAGGCGCTTCCGCGAGGCCTGCACCACGGCCATCGCCCGGTTGCAGCAGATCCGTGCGCGCGCCGCGGAGAAGGCCGGCGAGGCCGAGGCCGCGATCTTCGATGTGCAGGTCTCGATTCTCGAGGATGCCTCGCTGCGGGAACAGGTCGAGCAGCTGGTGCGACAGAACCTCGCGCCGGAGAAGGCCTTCGACGTGGTCATGCTCGACTGGCGGGATCATTTCGGGCGCAGCACCAACCCGATGATGCGCGAACGGATCGGCGACCTGGTCGACGTGCACATCCGCGTGCTCACGATCCTGCTTGGACTGCCGGACCACGATCCCGTGGACCTCGCACCGGGCAGCAACGCCATCGTCGTCACGCACGACCTCACCCCCAGCCTCACGATCCAGTTCGACCGCCGCGCCATCGTCGGCATCGCCACCGATGCGGGCACGCGCACCTCGCATGTGGCCATCCTGGCGCGGTCGCTGGGCCTGCCGGCCGTGGTCGGCCTGATCGATGCCACGTCGCGGCTGGAGTCCGGCCAGCGCGTCATCCTCGATGGCAGCAACGGGCGCATCGTGGTGCGCCCCACCGCGGCCGAACTCGCGCAGTTCGCGGACCGCGCGCGTCGCGAGGCGGCGGCAAAGGCCGAGCTCGCCACGCTCGTGGGCGTCGAGGCCCGCACCGCCGACGACCACCACATCACGCTGCGCGCCAACGTTGACCTTCCGGACGAGTCGGCCGCCGCCGCGCAGGCGGGCGCCGAGGGCGTGGGCCTGATGCGCACCGAGTTTCTGGTGCTGGGCCGCACGGCCATGCCGAGCGAGGACGAGCAGTACCTCGCCTATCGGCGGGTGGTCGAGAGCTTCGGGGCGCACCCCGTGGTGATCCGGACCTATGACGTGGGCGGTGACAAGCTGCCGGTCGGCGGATTCCCGCACGAGCCGAATCCCTTCCTCGGCTGGCGCGCCATCCGGATGTGCCTGGACGAACCCGAGCTGTTCAAGGTGCAGTTGCGGGCGCTGCTGCGCGCGGCGGTGCACGGGGACCTCCGCATCATGCTGCCGCTGGTGGTCACGGTGGAGGAAGTCCGCCAGGCGCGCTTCCTGCTGCAGGAGGCAGCCGCCGAGCTCGAGCGGCGCCACGTGCCGTTCAAGCCCGATGTCCCGCTCGGCGTGATGATCGAGACCCCTGCGGCGGCGCTCTGCGTGGACTCGCTCGTGAAGGACGTGGCGTTCCTGAGCATCGGGACCAACGATCTCGTGCAGTACACGCTGGCCGTGGACCGCGGAAATGCCTCGCTGGCGACGCGTTTCACGCCGCTGCACCCCGCCGTCCTGCGGCTCATTGCCCGTACGCTGGATGTGGGGCAGGCGGCGGGGCTCTCGGTGAGCGTCTGCGGCGAGATGGCCTCGCAGCCACTGATGGCCTACGCGCTGCTCGGGCTGGGCATCCGGGAACTCAGCGTCTCGGCCACCAGCCTGAGCGCCGTCAAGCGCCTCGTGCGCGGGATCAGCACCGTGGCGGCGGGGCAGGCCGCCCTTGCGGCGCTCGAGGCCGGGAGCGCGGCCGCCGCGGCCGAGGTGCTGCGCAAGGGACTCACGGCGGAACTCGGCGAGGAGCTGCTCGACGGGTTGCTCGGCCTCGGGTAGGGACAGTATCCTTCGTCGCGCAGGCACCGTCACGGCCGGCCCTCGCGCCGGCCGTTCGTGTTTCCCCTCCCATCATAGCCCAATGCTGCAAAGCCCTCTCTTAACCTACGAGTCGGGTTGTGA
>JAYQOZ010000088.1:0-1635 GCA_038145035.1 Gemmatimonadaceae bacterium
GCCAAACTCCATGACGGCCTTCCATCCCGACGGCGGGCTCATCGCGATGCCGGGCACCAGCGAGTTCGTCTGGTATCGCCTGCAGGAGGGCGTACGGCCGATGAAGGTGGAGCGCTCCCACACGCCGGTACCGGTCTCGGGCACGGAGTCCGGCCAGCGCTGCGCACAGATGGAGCGCACCATGAATCGGGTGAACCCGGACCGGCCCTGGCCCGGCCCGGGCATCGCCGACACGAAGCCCTCCATCCGCGGCCTGACGGTCGGTGAGGATGGTCGCGGCTGGGTACGCCTCTACACGGCCGGCGAGCCAATTCCCGAGGAGCAGCTGGCCCCTGATCCGGACACGCCGAACCCGCCCGTGCGCATGACCAGCCGCGAGCCGGACCTCTGGGAGGTGTTCGCGGCCGCCGGTTGCCTGCTGGCGCGCATCAAGCCGCCGCCGCGCACCACACTGCCCCGGTTCTCGGGCCACCACGTCTGGGGGCGCACGCTGGACTCAGGGGTCGTCCGGTGTGCGGTCCGATACCGGATCGAGCCTGCCCTTCCGGAATAGCGCGAGGGCCCATGGGCCAGGAATCGTGGCTATATGAGGGCTCCTAACCGATGGCGTCACAAACATTTGTGACGCCCTCTTGTTCCGCCGCGGACCGCCCATAGATTCATCTGGCGTGGATTTTGCATCCGCGCCCGCCCGCCGGATGGTGCCGACGTGAGCACCCTGGCTGTAATCCCCGCGCGACTCGGGGCCACGCGGCTCCCCCGCAAACCCCTCCGCGACCTCGGCGGATTGCCCCTCGTGGTCCGTGTGCTGGACCGCGTCCGTTCGCTCAATCTTGCCGACCGCGTGGTCGTGGCCACCGAGGCCGAGGAAGTGGCCGACGTGGTCTTCAAGGCAGGCGGCGAGGCGCTGCTCACCTCTGATGCGCACCCCTCGGGCACCGATCGCGTGGCCGAGGTGGCGCGGCATCCCGACTTCGCCGGCCACGACGTGATCGTGAACGTGCAGGGCGATGAACCCTTCATGCGCGGCGACGCAATGGCCGGCGCCATCGCGATGGTCCGTGAGCACGGCTTCGCGCTTGGCACCGCGGCCGGGAGGCGCGGAGCGCAGATCATGGCCGACCCCAATTGCGTGAAGGTCGTGCGCCGCGACGATGGCCGGGCGCTGTACTTCTCCCGCGCACCCATTCCCTTCCTACGCGACACGTCCGACGAGGCGCTGCGGGACACGCTGGTCTTTCAGCACATGGGCATCTACGCCGCCCGTCGGGAGGCGCTGGAACGCTGGGTGGCGTTGCCACCGCACCCGTTGGAGCTCGTCGGGAAGCTGGAACAGCTCCGCGCCCTCGCCGCCGGCCTGGCGATGGGCGTGGCGATTGTCGATGCCCCATCCTGGGGCGAAGTGAACACCGAGGACGATCTCATGCGCGCCAACGCCCACTGGGCGTCACTTTCCGCCGGTATTGCCTGATGACCCCCACCACGCCTCACGGCCCCACTAAGTACATCTTCGTCACCGGCGGCGTCGTCTCGTCGCTCGGCAAGGGCATCGCGGCCGCCGCGCGCGGGCGGCGGGGGGGGGGGGGCGGGCGGGGGGGGGCGGGGGTGGGGGGGGGGCCCGACCCCAACCGGGGC
>JAYQOZ010000088.1:1645-7435 GCA_038145035.1 Gemmatimonadaceae bacterium
CTCGGCCGGCTGCTCGTCGAGCGCGGCCTGCGCGTCACGATGATGAAGCTCGACCCCTACCTCAACGTGGACCCGGGTACGATGTCGCCCTTCCAGCACGGGGAGGTGTTCGTCACCGACGACGGGGCCGAGACGGACCTGGATCTCGGGCACTACGAGCGCTTCCTCGACCGCTCGCTGACGCAGGCCAACAACATCACCACCGGCCGCATCTACTCCAACGTCATCACCAAGGAGCGCCGCGGCGAGTACCTGGGCTCCACGGTGCAGGTGATCCCGCACATCACCGACGAGATCAAGAGTGCCGTGCGTCGCGTGGCCCCGGAGAACGACGTGGTGCTGGTGGAGATCGGCGGCACGGTGGGCGACATCGAGTCGCTGCCATTCCTCGAGGCCATCCGGCAGTTCCGCCACGACGTCGGCCGCGAAAATACGCTCTTCCTGCACCTCCCCCTGGTGCCCTACATCGCCGCGGCCGGCGTTCTGTAACGTCGAATTCGGTGCGGTGGTCGAGAGCCGCGACGTGAAGACCATCTATCAGATCCCGCTCAGCTTCCGGGAGCAGGGCCTCGACGACCTGGTCTGCCGCAAGCTCGGCATCGACTCGCCGATGCCGGACCTGTCCAGGTGGACGACGATGGTGCAGCGCGTGCTGGCGCCGGCGCGCAAGGTGCGCATCGGCGTGGTCGGCAAGTACACGGACTATGCGGACTCGTACAAGAGCGTGCAGGAGGCGCTGATCCACGGCGGCATCGCCAACGACGTCGGCGTGGAGATCGCCTGGACCTCCAGCGACCTCTTCACGGACGCGGCGCGCGCCCGCGAGATCGTGGCCGGCTTCGACGGCCTCCTGGTGCCGGGCGGCTTCGGCGTGCGCGGCGTGGAGGGCATGGTGGAGGCCATCCGCGCGGCCCGCGAGGCGCGCATCCCGTTCTTCGGCATCTGCCTTGGCATGCAGGTCGCCATCATCGAGTGCGCGCGGCATGTCTGCGCCCTCGACGACTCCAACTCCAGCGAGTTCGCGCCCGAGTGCTCGAACCCGGTGATCTCGCTGCTCGAGAGCCAGCAGAACGTCAAGGACATGGGCGGCACGATGCGCCTCGGCGCCTATGCCTGCCGCCTCAAGCCGGGCTCACGCGCGGCCGAGATCTATGGGCAGCCGGAGATCAGCGAGCGGCACCGGCACCGCTACGAGGTCAGTAACCAGTACCGCGAACAGTTCCAGGCCGCCGGCATGCGGCTCTCGGGTCTCTCGCCGGACGGTTCGCTGGTGGAGATGATCGAGCTGGTGGACCATCCGCACTTCGTGGCCTGCCAGTTCCACCCCGAGCTCAAGTCACGTCCGACGCGGCCGCATCCGCTGTTCTCGGCCTTCGTCGCCGCCTCGGCGTCGCACGCCACGAACTCACCGGAGCGCAAGCGCTCCCGCGCCGAAATGGCCGAGGCCAACTGAATGCGTCACGCGACGTTCCCGACGGACCGGCTGTTCCTGATTGCCGGCCCCTGTGTGATCGAGTCCGATGACCTGCTGTTCCGCATCGGGGACCATCTCGCGCACCTCGCGCACAAGGTGCCGGGCGGCATCATCTTCAAGGCCAGCTTCGACAAGGCCAATCGCTCCAACGCCGGCGCCTTCCGCGGTCCCGGGATCGAGGAGGGCCTGCGCGCGCTGGAGCGCGTGCGCGAGCGGAGCGGCCTGCCCGTGCTCACCGACGTGCATCTCCCCGAGCAGTGTGCCACGGTGGCGCAGGCCGTGGACGTGCTGCAGATCCCGGCCTTCCTCTGCCGACAGACCGACCTGCTCGAGGCGGCGGGCGCCACCGGCACGCCGGTGAACGTGAAGCGCGGCCAGTGGATGCACCCCGAGGGCATGGGCGGCGCGGTGCAGAAGGTGCGCGCCGCGTTCCCACGGGCGAAGGTCTTCGAGGAGGGCAGCTGCGACGTGGCGGTTACCGAGCGCGGCACGTTCTTCGGCTACGGCGACCTGGTGGTCGACATGCGTAGCTTCAGCCGGATGAAGGCGGCCTGCGAGTGCCCGGTGATCTTCGACGGCACGCATTCGGTGCAGCAGCCCGGGCGCGGCGCGGGCGGTGCCTCGGGCGGCCTCCGCGAGCACATCCCCGCGTTGGTACAGGCGGCCGTGGCCGCCGGCGCGGACGGCCGCTTCCTCGAGACGCACCCGACGCCCGACCAGGCGCCGAGCGACGGACCGAACATGCTGCCGCTGGATCAGCTCGATGCGCTCGTGCACAAGGTCGTGGACCTCTGGCACCTGGTGCGCTCGTGATCCTGGGTGCCACTCCCGCCTCCGGCTCGGCCCTCGACGCCCAGGCCGCCGCGCGCATCCGCCTCGTCTGCTTCGACGTGGACGGCGTGCTCACCGATGGTGGCATCATCCTCGGCGACAACGCCGGCGCGCGGGTGGAGCTCAAGCGCTACGATATCCAGGACGGCCTCGGCATCAAGATGCTGCAGCAGGCCGGGCTGCTCACCGCGATCATCACCGGGCGCGAGTCGGAGTCGGTGGCACTGCGGGCGCGCGAGCTTGCCGTCGACGAGGTCGTGCAGGACAACCAGGCGCGCAAGGTGCCAGCGCTGCGGAAGATGCTGGAACGGCGCGGGCTCGACTGGTCCGAGGTCGCCTTCGTGGGTGACGACCTGCCGGATCTCGGCGTGATGCGTCTCGTGGGCCTGCCGGTCTGCGTGGCGAATGCCTCGGCGGAGGCGCGGCGTGCCGCCAGCATCCACCTGCAGAAGCCGGGTGGGGCCGGCGCCGTCCGTGAGTTCTGCGAGCTGCTGCTGCGGGCCCGCGGCGACTGGGACGCGTTGGTGGAGCGCTACGTGGCCAGCCGCGAGGAGGGCGCGTGAGCGACGCGACGCGCATCATCGGACGCGGCAAGCGTGTGCTCGAACTTGAGCGCGATGCCATCGGTTTCGCCGCTGCGCGTCTTGGCGAGGAGTTCGCGACGGCAGTCGGACTCATCAAGGGCTCGACCGGCCGCGTCATCGTGTCCGGGATCGGCAAGTCGGGACTCATCGCCCGTAAGATCGCCGCGACCATGACGAGCACGGGCACGCCCGCCTACTTCCTGCATCCGACCGAAAGCGTGCACGGCGACCTCGGCATCGTCACCGACCGCGACGTCGCCATCCTGCTGTCGAAGAGCGGCGAGACGCAGGAGCTGCTGCCCCTGCTCGAGCAGCTCACCCGGCTCGGCGTGCCCTGTATCGCCATCACCGGCAACAAGGAGTCCACGCTGGCCACGACCTGCACCGTGGCCCTGGATGGCTGGGTGCGCGAGGAGGCCTGCCCGCACGACCTGGCCCCGACCACGAGTACCACGCTGGCGCTCGCCCTCGGCGATGCGCTGGCCGTGGCCCTGCTCCTGGAGAAGGGCTTCCGGCGCGAGGACTTCGCCAAGTTTCATCCGGGCGGCTCGCTGGGCCGAAAGTTGCTCCTGCGGGTACGCGACGTGATGATCGCTGATCCGTTGCCGCTGTTGCCGGCGTCCGCATCCATGCGCGACGCCGTGGTCGTGCTGGCGAAGCAGCGCGGCCTGGTCATCGTCACCGACGGCTCCGGACGCCTCGCCGGCGTCATCACCACGGGCGACCTCACGCGCCTGATGCAGGCCCAGGCGGACTTCATGAACGTCCCGGTTGCGGAGGTGATGACCAGGACGCCGAAGGTCGCCCTGGTGGACGAGCTCGCGAGCGCTTCCGTGCACCTGATGGAGACCAAGGGCATCATCGCCCTGCCGGTGCTCGACGCACAGGACGCGATCGTCGGGGTGGTGCACCTGCACGACCTGCTGCGCGCGGGGGCCACGTGAGACTGCTCCTCGGCCTCGTGCTCGTCGCGACGGTCGGATCCGCCTGCTCGGACGTCAACAAGGCGAACCCCGGGCGGACCTCCGCATCGATCCTCGACTCGGCGGACCAGGTGGCCTTTGGCTCGCGCACCCTCGTAACCGACGGCGGCCTGCTCCGCGCCGAGATCTTCGCGGACACCACGCTGTTCCTCGACCAGAACGCCCGCATCGCCATGCGGGTGGTCAAGGGGGACTTCTTCAATGCGCAGGGGGCCAAGGACGCGACGATGAGCGCGGCCCGGGCCACCTACGATTCACGCACGCAGAACCTCGAGGCCTGGGGGGACGTGATCATCACGTCGGTCGACGGCCGCGTGCTCAAGTCGCCGATGCTGCTCTTCAACTCGCGCGAGAACCAGATCTCCTCGGACTCGAATTTCGTGTTGACCGAACCCGACGGGAAGGAGATGCGTGGCGTCGGGTTCCGTGCGGACCCGAATCTCGACGTCGTGCGGGTGCTGCGCCTCGAGAAGGGACGCGGCGGGACCGTCAACCTCTCGGATCGGTGATGCGACCGCGGTTGCCGCTGCTCCTGTTCGGCCTCGGCGCCCTCGTGACGACGGCGCCCCTGGGCGCCCAGGGCGACGAGCCCTGCCAGCTCGTCATCACCGGTGTCATTCGCGGGGCGGATACGACGCGCTTCACCTCGGTCACCACGCCTACGGGCGGGCGCGACACCTACGTCGGCGGGGTGGTGGATGCGACCTGTGAGGGGCAGGGCAATCGCCTGCTGGCCGATTCGGCCGAGCACTTCGCCGAGCGCGGCCTGCTGATCCTTTACCGGAACGTCCGCTATACGGAACCGCGCGTCACCATCACCTCGGACAAGATGTTCTACTACACGCGCGACGAACGCATCGTCGGCGAGGGGAACGTCAAGGGTAAGACGGCCACGGGCACGCGCTTCGAGGGCCCGATGATGGACTACTACCGCGACAAGCCTGGGCTCCGCGAGCTCTCCTCGTGGATCGCGACGGGACGTCCCTTCGTGCGGCTGAGCCCCGAGGAAACCGGGGCCGCGCCGGGCGCGTCCGCGGACTCGGTGGACCTCACGGCGAACCGCATCTTCTCGATCAACGACTCTGTGCTCTTTGCCTCGGGTCGGGTGGTCATCGAGCGCTCCGACCTTCGCGCAACCGGCGATTCCGCGACCATGGACAACGGCCGCGAGTATGCCCGTTTGCTTCGCGATCCGTTCGTCGTCGGGAAAGGGGAGCGCCCCTTCACGCTCGATGGGGTGGCGATCGACATGTACTCGCGGGAGCGGAGGCTCGAACGCGTGGTTTCCGCCGGCGATGCCAAGGCCACCAGCGATTCGCTGGTGCTCACGGCCGACACCATCGACATCCGACTGCGCGACCAGCAGATGGAACGGGTATTCACCTGGGGTGGCCGCTCGCGCGCTGACGGGGAGGCCCAGGACATCGAGGCGGATTCCATGGACATCCTGATGCCCGGGCAGCGTCTTGAGCGTCTCCATGCCGTGGGCCGTGCCGTCGCCCTGTCCGACGTGGATTCCGCCCGCATCAGCAGTGCCGAACGCGACTGGATCACCGGAGATACGCTCATTGCCAGCTTCGAGTCCGTGACCGACACCAGCAGCGGCGCCCAGCGCTCGCAGATGCGCCAGGTCGTGGCCACCGGTGCGGCCCGTGCATTCTATCAGATGCCGCCCAGCGGCGGTGCGGAGGGCGCGCCGAGCCTGAGCTACAACCGCGGCCGGCAGATTACGGTGGACTTCGCCGCCGGCGAGATGTCGCGCGTCACGGTGAGCGAGCGCGCCTCCGGGCTCTTCCTCGAGCCGTTGCCGCCCGCGGCCGCCAACAGCACGGCCGCTGGCCGCCCAGCGCGGCGGCCGGCCGCGGGCCCGCCGCCGCCCCCCCGGGCGGAGCGGGCGGGCCCGCCCGGCCGGCCCCCC
>JAYQOZ010000088.1:7445-8328 GCA_038145035.1 Gemmatimonadaceae bacterium
AGCTTCCGCCCACCATCTCCGACGCCGGCGACGACGCGATCGCCCAGCTGGTCCAGCGCCTCACCGGCGGGGACCGCTCGGCCGCGCTGTTCCTCCTCGCGATGGCCCACAGCGCCGACATGTCCGGCAGCGCCCCCTTCGCCGACGTCGCCCGCCGGTACCGCGAGGATTACCTCGAGACGCTGGAGCATGAGGGGCGCGACCGACAGAACGAGGCCGGGCGGCTCTCCTCGGACGAGGTTCGGCTGTTCCTGCAGCGCACGGTGCTGCCGCGTCTGGTGGCGAACGTCGCGATCGCGCCGGTGCCGGAAACGCTGGAGGATGGCACGCCGATTGTCTGCTCCGCCGAGGTGCGAGAGGCGCTGCTCGCGAACGCCGCCGACTGGGAAGCCGCCCTGCGTTCCACCGCGGAGCACCAGGTGGCGTCGCGGCGCAGCGGGCCGCTCGAGGGCGGCAGCATCCTCGGGGCCTCCGGCCTCGTCAAGACCTACAAGAAGCGCAACGTCGTGAACAACGTGGCGCTGGATCTCCGGCAGGGTGAGATCGTCGGGCTGCTCGGCCCCAACGGGGCGGGCAAGACCACGACCTTCTATATGATTGCCGGGCTGATTCCGCCTGACGCGGGCAAGATCATACTAGACGGCGCGGACATCACGCGCATGCCCATGTACCAGCGGGCACGTCGCGGCATCGGCTACCTCTCACAGGAGCCGTCGATCTTCCGCAAGCTGTCGGTGGAGGAGAACATCCTGGCCATCCTCGAGACGCTGCCGATCTCGAAGCAGGAGCGGGAAGCACGGCTGGAGAAGCTGCTGGACGAGCTCAGCATCAAGCACCTCCGCAGCAGCAAGGCCTACGCGCTGTCGGGCGGCGAGCGGCGTCG
>JAYQOZ010000089.1:0-2640 GCA_038145035.1 Gemmatimonadaceae bacterium
CGTGCCGCCGCGTACGCTCCACCCCCCGCGCCACCTCCGGCCGGCCGAGGGGTTGGCGGTCTAATGAGTACCTGAGCCAGAGCAGCGGCTTGACCGGCTGGAAGCGCGTCTGGTCGCAGTCGCCGTAGTACTCGGGCTCCAGCGTGACATTCCGCGGATCCAGCGCCGCGACCGCGAGCCGTGTGCCCAGTGGCAGCGTCTCGTCGGCGATCACGGCCTCAAAGCGCCCCAGGTACTCCGGATACGCCAGTTCCAGCAGGGTATCCCGGCACAGCAGCGACCGATCGGTCGTGGGATCCGCCAACGCCGCCTCCAGCCGCGCGAGCCACTGGTCCTCCAGGGCCTCCGTCGGACGAGACGGCAAGGGGGCGAGCGGGGTCTTTGGCATCGTTCAGGCTCGATGGGTAGGAAGGAAGGGCAACGGGATGCCACGGAGGCACACAGACCCAGACAGCGTCGTGACGGGGAGGCAGAAGCCCGAGACGGAGAGCGGCCACCGCTTCGGCCCGGGCGTACCTACTCCTCCGCCGCCGGAGCCGACACCAGCGACACCACCGCCGACGCGAGCTCATCACGCCCCGCGCCCGTCACGGAGGAAAATGGAATCACCTGCTCCGGATCCAACGCCAGTCCCCGGGCCAGCTCGGTGATCCGCGCCGACACCGCTCCCTTCGAGAGCTTGTCGACCTTCGTGACGCAGACCAGGGTGGGCAGCTCGAGCTCCGCGAGCAGGTCCAGCATCTGCCGGTCGTCATCCGAGGGGTCCCGCCGGATGTCCAGCAGCTGCACGATGCCGCGCAGATGCGGAGCGCGGCGCAGGTAGCCCTCGATCAACGGGCGCCATTCCGCCTGTCGTTCCTTCGAGATCTTCGCGTAGCCGTAGCCGGGGAGGTCCACGAGCGTGAACATGTCGTTCACGCCGAAGAAGTGGATTTCACGCGTGCGGCCCGGCGTCTTCGAGACGCGGGCCAGCGCCTTCCGGCGCACGAGTGCATTGATGAGCGAGCTCTTGCCCACGTTCGAGCGGCCACCGAAGGCTACCTCGGGAAGCGTCGTCTCCGGGCGCCAGCCGCCCGCGGCGGCCATCGGGCCCAGGTAGTCGATCTTCCGGATCGGGAGCGGGTCGGGCAGGCGGCCCAACCCCGCGGTCCCGCTCACGCCTCCTTCTTCTGGCGCTGGGCCGCGATCTCGAGCAGCGGGGGCTGCTGCTGCGTGATCGTCGCTTCCGTCACCCGGACCTCGATCACGTCGTCACGCGACGGGAGGTCGAACATCGTGTCGAGCAGGACCTCCTCGAGAATCGCCCGGAGGCCGCGCGCGCCCGTCCCCCGCTGGATGGCCCGGCGCGCAATCGCCCGCAGCGAGGGCTCGTCGAAGGTCAGCTGCACGTCCTCGAGTTCGAAGAGCTTCTTGTACTGCTTGGTGAGCGCATTCTTCGGCTCCTTGAGGATCGTCACGAGCGCGTCCTCATCCAGCCCCTCCAGCGGCACCGCCACCGGGAGGCGGCCCACGAGCTCCGGGATGATGCCGAAGCGGAGCAGGTCCTCCGGCTCCACCTCGCCGAAGATGTTCGTCGCGGACACGGTCGCCTTGGCCGCCCCGCCCTCCTGGCCGAACCCGATCTGCCGCTTGCCTAGGCGCGCCTCGATGATCTTCTCGAGGCCGTCGAAGGCGCCGCCGCAGATGAACAGGATGTCCTTCGTGTTGACCTGGATGTATTCCTGCTGCGGGTGCTTGCGGCCGCCCTGCGGCGGCACGCTGGCCACCGTGCCCTCGAGGATCTTGAGCAGGGCCTGCTGCACGCCCTCGCCGGAGACGTCGCGGGTGATCGATGGGTTCTCGCTCTTGCGGGCGACTTTGTCGATCTCGTCGATGTACACGATGCCGCGCTCGCACTCTGCCACGTTGAAGTCGCCGGCCTGCAGCAGGCGTACGAGGATGTTCTCCACGTCCTCGCCCACGTAGCCGGCCTCGGTCAGCGTGGTGGCGTCCGCGATCGTAAACGGCACGTCCAGGATTCGGGCCAGCGTCTGCGCCAGCAGCGTCTTGCCCACGCCGGTGGGACCGAGCAGGAGGATGTTCGACTTGTCGAGCTCGACATCGCCCTCGCGCTTGGCGCCGGAGTTGATGCGCTTGTAGTGGTTGTAGACGGCCACCGACAGCGCCTTCTTCGCGCCTTCCTGCCCAATCACGTACTGGTCCAGGATCGCCTTGATCTCCTGCGGGGCGGGGACCTGCGTGTGGGTCTCCGCGGCCTCCCGCTCCACGTCCTCCGCCAGGATCTCGTTGCAGAGGGCGATGCACTCGTTGCAGATATACACGGACGGTCCGGAGATGAACTTCCGGACGGCGTCCTTGGACTTACCGCAGAACGAGCAGCGCAGGTGGCGGTCTTGGGACATCGCGAGGGGTCGTAAGGGAACGGGACGGCGGCAGGGCGGGCAGTCGGCACGGGCCGGCCACCCCCTTCGGTCTACTGTCGACGCCCGACCTTGGGATGAGTAACGCGGGGGGTCGGGGGGGTCAAGAAACGGACCGGGGCGCTCCGGATATCCGTCACCAGCCCCCCCGGGGTGTCGTGAAGTCGTTGGGGCGAGCCGCGGAGCCGGCACCGCCGCGCGGCGGGTCGCGGGGACCGGG
>JAYQOZ010000089.1:2650-8277 GCA_038145035.1 Gemmatimonadaceae bacterium
CGGGGGGGGGGGGGGGGGCCCACACCCGGCCCCGGGCGGCGCGTCAAACCCTCCACAAGCGCCCCGGGGGTCTCGTCACTTCGTGGCGGCGAGCGGCGGCGCCTGCTCCGCCTCGAGGCGGTTCACGATCACCTGGTCGATCAGGCCGTACTGCTTGGCCTCCTCGGCGCTCATGAAGCGGTCGCGGTCGACGTCGCGCTCCACCTGCTCGAGCGGCCGGCCGGTGTGCTTGGCCATCAGCTCGTTCATCTTCTGGCGCAGGTAGATGATCTCGCGCGCCTGGATCTCGATGTCGGCCGCCGTGCCCTGCGCGCCGCCCGAGGGCTGGTGGATCATGATGCGTGAGTTCGGCAGCGCCGAACGCTTGCCCTGCGCGCCGGCGGCCAGCAGGAAGGCGCCCATCGAGGCCGCCAGGCCCATGCAGATGGTGTTCACCGGCGACTTGAGGAACTGCATCGTGTCGTAGATCGCCAGGCCCGCCGAGACGCTGCCGCCCGGCGAGTTGATGTAGAGGTGGATGTCGCGCCCCGGGTTGTCCGCCTCGAGGAACAACAGCTGGGCGATGATCATGTTCGCCACGTCGTCGTTCACCGGCGTCCCGAGGAAGATGATCCGGTCCATCAGCAGGCGGCTGTAGACGTCATAGCTGCGCTCGCCACGGCTGGACCGCTCGATCACATACGGGTTCGGGATGATGGGCATCGGGTCCGTCTCCTCCTGGGGGTGCCTAGGCCTGCTCGATGGTGTTCCGCTCAAAGAGCCACGCAAACACGCGCTCCTCGGTGATGCTCCGCTCAAGCTCGCGGAGGCGTCCGGCCTTCTGCAAGCTCCCGTAGAGCTTGCCCGGATCCTCGTTTCGCCTGCCCGCCAGCTCGGCCACCTTCGCGTCCACGTCCGCCTCGCTCGCCGCAAGCTTCTCGCGCTCCGCCAGCGTGTCGATGATCAGGTCGCGCCGCACCTGCCGCTCCGCCATCCCCCGGATCTCCTCCGAAAACCTCAGGATCTCCTCCTGCGGGATGCGATACGCCTCGGCGTAGGCCTGGATCATCTGCTTCACCCAGCTCGGCGGGAGGTCGATGGGATTCGCCGTCACGATCTCGTCCAGTAGCTGCGTGCGCGCCGCCGAGTCGGCCTCGCGCAGGAGGTTCTGGGCGATGTCCTCGCGCAGCGCCGCCGTCAGCGCCGCGAGATCGGCAAAGTCGCCGAGCTCCGCTGCCAACGCATCGTCCATCGGCGGCATGTCCTTGCGCTTCACCTCGGTCAGCGTGGCGCGTACCGGCTTCGACTTGCCGCGCTGGGCCTCGTCCGGGAAGTCGTCCGGCCACTTTACGGACTTCTCGACTGTCTCGCCCGGCGTGAGCTCGAGCAGCAGCTCCTCAATGGCGGCGATTGCCTGGCCGGCCCCGAGCACGATCCGGTACTCCTGGCCCTCGGGGATCTCGCCGCCGTCCTCGGCCGTGGCCAGCATCACCGTCACAAGGTCGCCCTCGGCGGGCTTGCCTTCCTTCGGCGACCAGGTGGCGCGTTGCTCGCGCATGCGGTCCAGCTGCTCCTGCACCATCGCGTCCGTGACGTCGGATTTGGGGCGCATCACGCGGAAGCCGTCGAGCTTCGCCAGCTCGATCTTCGGCCGTACCTCGCAGTGCAGCTCGAACGACAGGCCGTCGTCCTCTCCGAACTTCACGTCGTGGGCGTGCGGCTGCGTGGCCAGGTCCAGCTCCTCCTTGGCGAGCACGGCCTCGAAGGCCTCGCGCAGCAGCGCCTCGACCGCCTCCTGGTCGATGGCGGCCTTGTACTGCTTCTTGATGATGGTTGCGGGGGCCTTGCCAGGGCGGAAGCCCGGGACACGGACCTGCTTCGCGACGCGGGCGGCGGCCTTTGAACGTGCCTCGGCCACCTTGGCCGGCGGAACGGCCACCTGGAGGCGGCGCTCGGCGCCTTCGGCCTTGGTGGCGGTGATCTGGATATCCATGGGGAGGGTCGTGCGGGTCAGGGGGCTGCCAGAGCAATCCGCCCCGCCCGGGCGAGGTTCGCCGGGGCGGGGCGGGGGGTGCCTGTACCGTGAAACCTAAGCGGTGAGCGCGGTCGCTCCAAGGGCGACGGCCCCGTCCGCCCGCTGCCGGCGCCACACCAGCCAGAGCGGGGCCCCCATGGCCAGCAGGCCGAGGATCGCGGCCCACCAGAAGCCGTGCCGGGCCACCGTGGCAATCGGCATGATGCCGTTCGTGGCGTACAGGATCAGCGGGAACGTGAAACCCGAGACCTTCGACTGCCACCAGGTGGGAGGCACGATCATCAGCATGATCCGGCTCACCACCACGCCGGTCAGGTACCAGCCGATCCAGTTGGACAGCGGCATGCCGTAGAACAGCGGGCCCACCAGCCACTGCGGGGCCCATGCGGGCATCTTGTCGAGGTCCCAGACCCAGTGCGCCGGGCTGACGCTGGTCATCTGGACCTCCATCGGGACGTCCCAGGCGGTCAGGAACAGGCCCGCGAGCAGCGCCCATCGCCACTTCGTCCGCGACGAGTCGTCCGTGGCCATCAGCGCCCCGCAGAAGGCGAGGCAGCAGTAGAGCATGTAGAACCACGAGAGCGGGATCGGATACGGCACGTCCCCCGCGATCATGTAGCCCAGCATCGGCGTGTAGTGGTAATGCCCGAATGGCAGGCCGATGTTGGTGCCGCCAAGCTCGGAGAGGAGGGCAACGCCGCTGGCCACCACGAACAGCGTGAGGGCCCTCCCCCAGCCGAAGCGCGGCGCCGCGTGCATCACCACGGCCAGCGTGCCCAGCAGGATGTAGGTCTGGCCGGAGTACTTCCAGCCGAACTCGTACACCGTGGCCGTGTACGGGCCCTGCATCCACACGGGGAACTCGCCCGCCAGGATCGTCACCATCGACGCCGTCGCGAAGGCGATCAGCGCGAGATGTCCAGCGAGCAGGCCATTCGCCGCCCTGTCCAGCCCGTACGGGTCCGTCCGCATCTGCGACTGCATCAGGCGCTCAGCACCATTTCCTCGGGGCGCGACAGCCGCTGCGCCCCCCACTCGATGACGGGTCCGTGGCGATGCGCCGGGGGCACCTCCGCGCCCGACCGCCAGACGCTCCACAGCAGTCCGGCCCGCTGCCAGTTTCCGACCGTGGCCCGCACCGAGAACGAGTCGTAGTTGTTCCGCTCGATGGCGCCAAGGATGGCCGCGTACCCGTCCGCGCAGGCACGGGCGCAGCGCTGCGCGTCGGGTTCCAGCAGGGCGATCCCCGGCGAGGCGGCACGATACAGCGCCCGTGCCCGGGCCACCTCGTGGTGCATGAGGCGCGTCCAGGCCGGATCGTCCTTCAGCGACCCATCGTGCAGCACGCGATCGGCCGAGAGGCCGAACGCGTGCAGATCCTCGTCGGGCAGGTAGCAGCGGCCGATGGACGCGTCCTCGCCGACATCGCGGAGGATGTTGGTGAGCTGCATCGCCACGCCCAGGGTGCGCGCGTAGCGCAGGGCGCGCTCGCGCACCTCGTCGTCGCCGACCACGCCGAACACGTAGGTGCACATCGAGCCCACCGAAGCCGCCACGCCCTCGCAGTAGCCCGCGAGCTCCGCCCAGGTGGCGTACCGTGTGGGCTTCAGGTCCGAGGCGACGCCGTTGAGCAGCTCCTCGAGCACCTCGGCGGGCACACCGAACTCCAAGACGGCGCGCCGGAGCTCGTGGAACACCGGACCCTCGGGCCGGCCGGCGAGGCCCACGCCCACAGCGACCCGGTAGGCCTCCACCACGGTGGCGAGCAGAGCCGGGTCCCGGGTGCCATTGCGGTCGACGATGTCGTCGGCCAGGCGGCAGAAGGCGTACACGGCGAAGGCACCCCGCCGCTTCCGTGGCGGCAGGAAGCCGCTGGCCAGCGCGAAGGTGCGCGCGTGCGCCCGCGTGATGGCCTCGCAGTGCTGGGCGTCCGAGCGCGCCGGCACTGGCACTGTCCCCTTGCGGAAGACGGGGAGCACCATCAGCCCGCGCCTTCGGTCGCGACCGCGGCGGCTCGGGCCTCACGCTGCGGCGCCGGGACGCCCCGGCCGCGCGTACGCGCGGCTCCGCCGCGGGCGTCGTCGGCCGCCTCGCCGATGAGTTCCGCGACGATCTTGCCACTGGAGATCACGCCCGGCAGCCCGGCACCCGGGTGTGTGCCGGCCCCGGCGAAGTACAGGTTGGGGATGTCCTCGCTCCGGTTGTGCGGCCGGAAGTACGCCGACTGGAACAGCGTCGGCTGCACCGAGAAGGCGCTACCGAGGTGGCTGGAGAGCGTGTCGCGGAAGTGCAGGGGATCGATGCGGCGCTCCGTAACGATGTGCTGGCGCAGGCCGGGAAGGTAGCGCTCCTCAAGATACTCGAAGATGCGGTCGCGGTACGCCTGGCCCTGGCTCGCCCAGTCGGTGGGGCCGCCGAGGTGCGGCACCGGCGAGAGCACGTACCAGGCGTCACAGCCCTCGGGCGCAAGCGACTGGTCGGTGGCCGTGGGTCGGTGCAGGTACAGCGAGAAGTCCGGCGAGAGCTGCTTGGTCTTGAAGATGTCGTCCAGCAGACCGCGGTAGCGCGGGCCCATCAGGATCTCGTGGTGCGCGATGTCCTCGTACTTCCTGTCCGTGCCGAAGTAGATCACGAACAGCGACATCGAATAGTCGAGCCCGTCGATGCGCGCGTCGGTCCACTTGCGGCGGAAGCGCGGGGCGATGAGCCGTTTGTACGTGAAGGCCACGTCGCCGTTGCTAACCACCGCGTCGGCGGCGATGCTCTCGCCGGAGGCGAGGCGCACGCCCGTGGCCTTGCCGGAGCGCTCGTCCACCGTGATCTCGGTGACCGGCGTCGACAGCCGGATGGTCCCGCCGATGTCGGTGAACAGCCGCACGAAGGCCTCGACCAACGCGCCCGTGCCGCCCATCGCGAACCACACCCCCCACTTCTGCTCGAGGTGGTGGATGAGCGCATAGATGCTGGTGGTCTCGAACGGATTGCCGCCCACCAGCAATGGATGGAACGAGAACACCTGCCGCAGGCGGTCGTCCTCGAGGTGCCGGTACGCGAGGCCCGCCACGGAGCGGTCTGCGCGCAGCCGCACGAGGTCCGGCAGCACCCTGGCCATCGAGCCCAGCGTCCCGAAGGGCTGGTCGATGAGCGCCATGCCGGAATCGAACACGGCCTCGGAGGCCTTGAGGAAGCGCAGGTAGCCGCGCTCGTCGTCAGGGCGGAACTCCCGGATCTGCTTCAGCAGGGCCTCGCGATCCGAGTTGTACGTGAAGACCGAGCCATCCTCGAAGCGGATCCGGTAGAACGGATCGATCGGGACGATCTGCACGTAGTCGGAGGTCTGGCGGCCGGCGAGCGCGAAGAGATCGTCGATCAGCCAGGGTGCGGTGATGATTGTTGGGCCGCCGTCAAACGAGAAGCCGTCCTGGCGATACACGTACGCGCGGCCGCCGGGCTGGTCGCGCTGTTCCACGACCGTGACCTCGTGTCCCTGGGCCTGCAGCCGAATGGCTGCCGCGAGTCCCCCGAACCCACTGCCGATGACGACGATGCGCATAAGCCTTCGAACGCGGCAGATACTCCGATGGTTCGTTTGGGGGGGGGGCGGGCTGCGCCG
>JAYQOZ010000090.1:0-6587 GCA_038145035.1 Gemmatimonadaceae bacterium
GGGACGCCACGGTCACGCTGCTCGCCCGCGCGGGCCTAGCCTTCCCCCATGCGGACGCGACCGGCGGTCTCCCTCATCGAGGTGCTCGTTGCCCTGGTCCTCCTGGGGATCGGCGTCAGCGGCACGCTGGCCAGCCTGTCGGCGGCACAGCGCCTGCGTGACTCCGCGAGGGCCCGCGAGGAACTGGCGGCTCGCGCATCGGATCGCCTCGACTGGTTCCTTTCCGCCGGATGTGCGGTCGGCGATACGGGCAGCGCCGCCGATACGGCAGGACGGGTGATCACGAGCTGGCGCCAGCGCGACTCGTCCGGCTTGCGGCTGCTCGATGTGCGCGCACACGACGCGGCGAGGCGCGTGCCGTCGCTCCGCGTCGGGTCGCGGCGTCGATGCGACTGAGGCCGGGCTATCTCCTCGCCGAGGCACTCTGTGCGCTGGCCTTGGCCGCTGTGCTGGCGGCGGTGGCGGCCGCTGCCCTCCACGCCGCGCGACGTGCCGCCGCCGCAACGACCGCCACGGAAGCGGGCATCCGCGCGGAGCGGGAGGCCGTCGCCATTCTCGCGGGGGAGCTACGGCGGGGGGCAAACCCCATGATTCGCGGCGACACGGCGGCGGAACTTGACGTCCCGCTGGGTCTCGCTGTGGTATGCAGCCGTGGGGCCTTCCGGCTGGACCTGCCCGCCGCCGTCGAGGGCGGACTGACCGAGCTGGTGGTTGCCCCCGCCGCCGACGATCTCGTGGCGGTCCGGCTGGCCGGCCCGGACAACGCCTATTGGTACACGGCCGTCGATTCCGTCCAGGACGCCGTAGCCGCGCCCGACTGCGACGCCGCCACGGGTTGGCAGACGACCATCGGCCCGGGTGCGCGCGTACTGCGCATCGTGACCTTCGACTCGGTGCCGCCGGATGTGGAGCCAGGCGCCGAACTGCTGCTGTTCCGTCGTGGGCGTTACGTGCTGTATCACGGTGGCCGCGGGGAATGGATGCTCGGCTACCGCCGCTGTCACGCCTTCGTCGAGGCCTGCGGCGTGGTGCAACCGGTGGCGGGCCCGCTGCGAACGCCATCGGCCGGGGGGCTGCGCCTGCGGTTCATCGCGGACTCGTCACGACTCGAGATTTCGGCCAGCGGAATCGCCGGGCACGGCGCGACGGCGGTGCTCCATCAATGAGGGGCCTGCGCCTGCACCGCGGCGTCGCGCTGCCGGCGGTGGTGCTCGTGTTGGCAGCGCTCGGAATGATGGCCGCTCTCATGCTCACGGATGCCCTGCAGGCAGTGCACCTGGCCCGCTACGCCGAGGGCCAGGTGGCCGCGCGGGCCAGCGCCGTCGCAGCCGTGGAGTCCCTGCGGTATCCTGACGCGCTTGGCCTGCTCTGCCTGCGGCCGCCAGGCGCGGCTGCTTCCCGCACCGTCGAAGTGGAACGGGACGGCGCGGTCACCCTGCGCTGGTGGCATCTGGGCCACGGCCGCGTCCGCGCGGAGGTCGCCGCGGTGGTTCGCGAGGGGGGCGCGGCCCGACTTTTGGTGCGTCTTCGGGTTGACTCGGCGGAGGTGGATGACGCGGCGATTGGATGTCCGCGGGCCACCCGTCTCGACCCGGACGGGCTCGATTGGCTGCTGCTCCATCCGGCGGGATGAGGGCAGCTCCGTTACCTACGGGTAGCGCCGTTCGTGTAATGTCGCAGGAAGACACCCTTCTCTGTGTTGACCAAGGCCGGGCCCGCCAGCAACTTACGCGTCCCGCGCTCACTGTCCCCCGCTGGACGCCCACGGGTATCCCATGGCGCTTTTCGGTCGCAAAAAGACAACGGTCGGTCTCGACATCGGTTCCGGCCTCATCAAGGTCGCGGTCGTCGATCACACGAAGGGCCAGCCGGAGCTGGTTCGCGTGGCGATCACCCCGCTGCTCGCGGATGCCATTGTCGAAGGCGAGATCATGGACCCAGGCATCGTCGCCGACGCCATTACGGCGGCCCTGCAGGAGGCGGGGGTGACGACGAAAGACGTCGTTACGGCGGTCGGTGGCCGCGACGTCATCATCAAGAAGATCCAGATCGAGCGCGTGAAGGAGGCCCAGGCGCGGGAGCTGATGCGCTGGGAGGCCGAGCAGCACGTGCCCTTTGACATGGAATCGGTGGAGCTCGATTTCCAGATTCTCGATCCCGAGGGATCGGACCCGGAGATGCAGGTGCTGCTGGTGGCAGCCAAGCGCGAGCTGATCGAGGCCAAGGTACGGGTGCTGACCGATGCCGGTCTGAACGCAGCCGCGGTGGACGTCGACGCCTTCGCCCTGCACAATGCCTTTGAGCTGAACCATCCCGACGCGATGACCGGGACCGTGGCGCTGGTGAACATCGGCCACGAGGTCACGAACGTGAACGTGGTCGAGGACGGCGTGCCGATCCTGACCCGTGACCTGCCGACCGGCACGCGCCGCATCAAGGAAGACCTGCAGCGTGATCGCGGGAAGAGCGCCGAGGAGGCGGACGAGCTGTTGCGCGGCTTCGACCGCTCGGACGATCTCGACGCGGTGCTGGAGTCGCGCGGCGAGGAGATCGCCGTAGGCGTCGAGCGGGCGGTGGCCTTCCTTGCCTCGTCCTCGCGTTCCGAGGGTCTCACGGCGGTCTACGTATCCGGTGGCGGCTCGCGCGCGCCGGGCCTTATCGACGTGCTCGCCGGCCGACTGCGCCTTCCGGTGCAGGCTGCCAACCCATTGGCCAACCTGGTCGTGCGTGACGGCGCTTTCGAGTCGTTCGTCACGGACGAGGTGGCTCCCCTGCTGATGCTCCCGCTGGGCCTCGCCCTGCGGAAGCCGGCCTGACGTCCGGATGCATCGATGATTGAGATCAATCTTCTCCCAGGCGCTCGCAGGAGGAAGAGCAGTTCCGGTGGCAGTTCGCTCAATGTCGGAGCGGCGCTCTCGGATCTTGCCTCACGCCTGAAGGATCCCTGGCTGATCATCGCCGTGGTGGGCGTGGTCCTGGGCCTCGCCTCCGCCGGTGCGATGTGGTTCGTGCAGGGCCGCCAGCAGGCGACCCTCGAGGAGCAGCAGCGGATTGCCGTGCAGGACTCGACGCGCTATGCCGCGGTCCTCGCGCAGCGTTCCGCCGCCGAGGCACAGCGCGACTCGATCCTGCGGCAGATCGCGGTGATCTCCGCGCTGGACGGGGACCGCTTCACCTGGCCGCACGTGATGGACGAGGTGGCGCGCGCCCTGCCGACCTACACCTGGCTGCGTACGGTGACCCAGTCGTCATCGACCGCGCCCATCACGCCGGAGCAGGTTGCCGCCGGCGAGGCGCCGCGGCTCAGCATTCGCGTCGTCGCGTATACGGTCGACATCCAGGCAGTCACGATCTTCATGCGACAGCTTGAGGCCTCTCCCTTCCTGGAGAACGTGGTGCTTGGTCCCACGGACCAGGCGGTGGCCGATGGCAAGGAAGTGCGCCAGTTCCAGCTGGACATGCAGTATGTGAAGCCGGATGCGGCCGCGATCCGCACGGTGCCCCTCTCGATCGCGGTGAGGTAACCATGGCCGGAATGCCTACCAACCAGCGCGACCAGGTCATGCTCCTCGTGGGCGTGCTCGGACTCGCCCTCGGCGGCCTGTACTGGTACTTCGTGTACGACCCCAAGACCGTCGAGCTCGACACCATGCGGGCGCGGCTCGAGAAGCTTGACGCCTCGAACCAGCGTGCCAAGGCGATGCTCGCGCGCGGCACGGTTGAGGAGATGCAGGCCGAGGCCAAGGTCCTGCGGGACAACCTCGACCTTGTTCGTACGCTCATCCCCGCGGGCAACGAGGTGCCGGCCCTGCTCGACCAGATCGTCGGCGCCGCGCGCCGCACGGGCATGGAGGTCGAGAGTTTCGTCCCGGGTCCGGTGACCCAGGGCGAGGAGTTCGATACCTATCGCTATCGCATGCAGATCACCGGTCCGTACCACCAGATCGGTGAGCTGCTGACCGCCATCGGGTCGCTGCGGCGCATCATCGCCCCGGTGAACCTGAACCTGACGCCGTCCACCGCCGTGGCGGACGTGTCGGCCCCGGGAACGCAGATTCTCAGTGCCGGCTTCGACCTGCAGACCTATGTCGTGAAGACGTCGCCCGCGGGCGAGGGAGGCACGCCATGAACGCCCGCACCGCCATCGGCCTGCTGGCCGCCGTCGCGATTGCGCTGCCGCTGCTCGGGCACGCGCAGGCTCGCCGGCCCCAGGCGCCCGCCCGCGCGCAGACCAAGGTGCCCACCGAGGGCATCGTCCGCGACTCGTCCGGCAACGTGGTGTTCAATCGCGAGGTCTACAGCTATCCGCGCAGCGGACGGCGGGATCCCTTCGCCTCGCTGATCACCAGCGGCGACATCCGGCCGATCCTGGCCGACCTCGAGATCGTCGGCATCATCTACGATCCCAGCGGCCGCGGCTCGGTCGCGACCCTGAAGGACGTTTCGACCAATGAGATCTACCGCGTGCGAGTCGGCTCGGTGTTTGGCCGCATGCGGGTGTCGGCGATCCGTCCGCGCGAGGTCGCGTTGGCCATCGATGAGTTTGGCTTCACTCGGCAGGAAGTGCTGTCGATCACCGTTCCCAGTCGGAGGTAGGACGCCATGAGGCGATATCGGATGCTGGCCCCCATCGTGGCCGGCGCTCTCCTGATCGGCGCGTCGGCCGCCCACGCGGCCCCTGCGCCCGCGGCGGCCACCGCCACCGTGACGGCGGTCACCGTCGTGCCGGGAGCCGGGCGCGCAGACGTCGTGCTCTCCTTCGACGGCGATGTGACCGTCAGTGATTTCGTGCTGGAATCGCCACACCGGATTGTCGTGGACCTGAAGGGGGCCACGATGGACCTGCGGAACCCGGCCTATGACCGCGTGAACCGCGCCGGCATCCGCAACGTGCGCCTCGCGCAGTTCGAGAGCGACGTGGTGCGTCTGGTGCTGGACCTCGACGCGCCGCACGACTACACCGTCGTGCGCGGCAGCAACGAGATCCGCGTCTCGGTCCGCGGCAGCGATGACTTCGCGCCCTGGTCGGCCGGTTCCGTCGCGGTCCGCGCCGTGCCCGCCACCCCGGCGGCCGACGAGGCCTCGCGCTTCGAGCCGCTGGTCGTGCCGTCGCTGGCGCAGCAGATCGAGCAGCCGCGCATCACGGTCACGTTCGCGAACAAGGACATCCACGACGTCATCGCGACCTTCTCGGAGTTCTCGCGCCGCACCTTCGTGACCGGCAATTCGGTCTCGGGCACCGTGCGCTTCATCGAGATCGTGAATCAGCCCTGGGACATCGCCCTCTCCAAGATCCTGCAGGCCAACGGCCTCCAGGCGGTCGAGGACTCCACGGGCATCATTACCATCGACAGCTACCGGAACCTCGCGGCCCGCGTGGCCGCGGAGCCGCTGGTCACGCAGCTCGTGGCCGTGAATTACGCCAAGGCCTCGCAGCTGGCCGGCACCATCCGCCAGCTCATCGCCGCCTGCTCGTCGGGCTCGGTGGGCGCGGAGACGACGGGCGTCGACGCCGCCACCGGCGGTGAGGCGACCGGGGCGGCTGCGACGCCGCCTGGTGCTGGCCAGGCCCAGACCACCTGCGGCCGTGGCGTCGTCACGCACGACGAGAAGACCAACACCCTGCTGATCACCGAAACCGTCTCGCGGCTTCCGGAGATCGTCAGCTACGTGAAGGACCTGGACGTCCGCACTCCGCAGGTCGCGATCAAGGCGAAGATCATCGCCGTGGACCGCACCGCGACCGAGGAGATGGGGCTGAGCTATGACTTCGGCAGCCCGGCCAGCTACATCAACAACCTCTACTCCCGCGGCACGCCGGGCGAGGTCACCATCGACCTGGGCGGCGACGCCTTCATCGGCGTGGCGAATGCCAACCGCACCTTCGGCTCGACTTCGGCCCTGACACTGATCTACAGCACCGTGGTGGGCGGCAACAATATCAGCGCCTTCCTCGACGCGCTCTCGTCGCAGAATCTCTCTGACGTGCAGGCGGAGCCGAGCACGACCACGATCGACAACCGGAAGGCGACGCTGTTCGCCGGCACGGAGATCGCATTCCTCCTCACGCCGCCGGCGGTGCCGGGCCAGATCCAGGCCATCGCGCCGGTCATCCAGCGGCAGAAGGTGGGCATCACGCTCGACGTGACGCCGCACGTGACCGCGAATCGCCAGGTCACGATGGAGATCTCGGCCACGCAGCAGTCGCTGCTGAGCATCACCGTCGCGGGCCCGGAGATCTCGGAGCGCGCGGCCACAAACGAGGTGCTCGTCGGCGACGGCGAGACGGCGGTGATTGCCGGCCTCACGCAGACGCAGATCTCGCGTCTCGAGAGCGGCATCCCGATCCTGATGAAGCTGCCGTTCATCGGGCGCCTGTTCCGCGAGACCCGCGTGGTCGAGCGCAAGCAGGACCTGCTGATCCTCGTCACGCCGCACATCGTGGATGAGGGCGAGGTGGTCCGGCCGGCGTCGATGCCGTAGGACGTACCCGACCTCGGGTCTGCGGGGCGCCCCCCGCGGAATTTTTGCCCGGGCCGCCGACCGTGACCCCCCCCGCGGAAACCCCCCGACCCCCCAACCCCCCG
>JAYQOZ010000090.1:6597-8201 GCA_038145035.1 Gemmatimonadaceae bacterium
CCGTCCCCGACCGGGGGGCGGGGGGGCGCCGGGCTATATATTCCGCGGGGCGCCTCGTCCGTTCCCGACCCTGTCCTCTCCCCGTTCCACCCATGCCCCGTCTGACGTTTCACACCGCCGGCGAATCGCACGGCCAGGCGCTGGTCGCCCTCGTCGAGGGCGCGCCCGCCGGGCTGCCCCTGCTGGCGGAGCACGTGGACCACGAGCTGGCCCGCCGGCAGCAGGGCTACGGCCGCGGCCGCCGCATGGCGATCGAGGCGGACCGCGTGGAGTTCCTGGCCGGCCTGCGGGCGGGCGAGACCATCGGCGCGCCGATCGCGATGCTGATCCGCAACAGGGACTGGAAGAACTGGGAAGCCATCATGGATCCCGCGCCGCGGCCCGAGGATGACACGCCCGAGGGCCGGAAGCGACAGGTCACGCGCGTCCGTCCCGGTCACGCCGACCTCACGGGCCTCCTGAAGTACGATCGCGAGGACGCGCGCGACATCCTCGAGCGCGCCTCGGCGCGCGAGACCACGGCGCGCGTGGCCTGCGGGGCCGTCGCGCGGCAGCTGCTCGCGCAGTTCGGCGTGGGCATCGGGAGCCACCTCGTGCACCTCGGCGGGGTGGACGCCGCGCCGGCCGCGCTGCCGGAGGACATCAACGCGGCCGCCGACGCCTCGCCGTTGCGTTGCCTCGACCCCGAGGCCGAGCAGGCCATGATCGCCCGCATCGACGCGGCCAAGGCCGAGGGCAACACGCTGGGCGGCATCTGTGAGGTCGTGGTGAACGGCCTGCCCGTGGGGCTCGGCGCGCACGTGAGCTGGGACCGCAAGCTCGACGGCCGCCTCGCGGCGGCCCTCTGCTCGATCCCGGCCGTGAAGGGCGTGGAGATGGGCCTGGGATTCGAGGCCGCGCGCCGCAGCGGCGCCGAGGTGCACGACGAGATTGTGCCGGCACCGGGCTCGGCGCGCACCGGCCACGTGCGCCGCAGGACGAACCGTGCAGGCGGCCTGGAGGGCGGCATGACCACCGGGGAGCCCCTGGTGCTCCGTGTGGCCATGAAGCCCATCTCGACCCTGATGCGGCCCCTGGGGACGGTGGATACCAGGACAGGCGAGAAGGCCGCTGCCGCCGCCGAGCGCTCGGACGTCACGGCTGTGCCGGCGATGGGCGTGATCGCCGAGGCGATGACCGCGCTGGTGCTGGCCGATGCCTTCCTCGAGAAGTTCGGTGGCGACTCGCTGGGCGAGCTGCGCCGCAACCACGACGCGTACCTGGCGCGCGTGGCCGAGCGGCTGACGCCGGGCTGAGTCGTCGGCGGGCCGATGAAGCGCCCCGTGCGCATCGTCCTGGTGGGCCTGCCAGGGGCCGGGAAGAGCACCGTAGGCCCCTTGGTGGCCCGGGCGCTGGGCTGGGCCTTCCTGGACCTCGACGAGGAGATTGCGCGCCGCGCCGGCCGCTCGGTGCCGGAGATCTTCCGGGCGGAAGGCGAGCCGGGCTTCCGGCGTCGGGAGCGGGAGGCCACTGCGGCGGTCGCAGACCGCGCCGCCGTGGTCCTGGCCCCGGGCGGCGGGTGGATGCTCGACCCGCGAAATCTCGAGGCCCTCGGGGCCGGCACG
>JAYQOZ010000091.1:0-5471 GCA_038145035.1 Gemmatimonadaceae bacterium
CGGTGGAGCGCTGGATTCCGTCGAGGAATGCGTCGAAGCCGACCAACGCCGGCTCGGCGATCGCCCGGACCGCCATCGCGCTGCCCTCGACGGGCTGGGCCTGTTCGACCCGAGGGGGCGCCTCGACCTCACGCAGCTCCAACGGAGCGCCCTCGGCTGCCGCGGAGATCCCGCTCTCGCGGAGTGCGGACAGCACCGCACGTGCGCTTGCCGCCCTTGGTACCGAATCGTAGCTTGGCCCTATGCGACGCATCGCGCTCATCGCGAGCATCCTAGCCCTGGCCACCGCCTGCGACAAGCAGTCGCGGTCGTCCGAGGACGCCGAGCAGTCGGCATTCTCCGAGATCACCGACTCGTCGACCGTGCTCTTCCAGGTCTTCGGCTCCCGGGAAAGCCCACGGCTTGCCCCCTTCGCCGTGGAACGGAACGGGTCGCTGGAGCCACTGGCGCTGAGCGAGGCCGGTTGGCGACACGTGGACTCCACGCTCCTTGCACCGGGCCGCGAGATGACCGTGTATCGGAACGGCCAGCTCGCCGGCACGTTGCAGATCGTGCGCGGCATGTGGCAGTCCGACAGCGGGCCGCTCTATGAGATCCCGGGCTGCCGGCGCATCGTCCCCCAGGCCATCGGGACCCTGCGGTCGAGCATCCCGCTCGAGGAGACGGTGGAACTGCTCGCCAGCTCGCGCCCGCTGGCACAGCGGGTGGACAACCGCCCGTTCCCCGCCGGCGCCGAGGCGCAGGGCCGCACGCTGGCCTCCGCCGTGGCCGCCGCCGCCGATATCGGCGCCGAGGATCTCTCGGCACTCGACTTCCACGCGCGCTGGCTGCGCAGCGGAGTGGGCGCCTCCGGCCGCACGCTGCTCGCCAGCCACATCGACCCGAATGCGGGAGACCTCGGGCCAGGCGCCGGTAACACCGCCATGGTGCTGGTGCTTGCCGAGGATTCGTCGGGCACGCTGCGGACCAGCTACAGCCACGCCCTGGTCGGCGAATCGCGCATGGTGGAGTTCCAGCGCCTGCAGAACTACGCCGATATCGACGGCGACAGCATCGCCGAGCTGCTGCTGGAGTCCTGGCGCTACGCCGGCATCCCGTCGCTGGTGCTGCTCAAGTACGACGGTGGCAAGTGGATGGAGCGCTTCCGCGTCGGCCTCGACTGGTGCGTGGACGGGCGTTAGTCGACGCCCAGGTCCCAGGCCTGCTCCAGATCCGCCTTTGAATAGGCGCGAAAGGCCGTCAGCGTGGTCGTCTTCACCAGCCCCGGCACCTTGGGAAACTCCTCAGTGACGATCTTCGCGATCTGCTCGTACTCCGCGACCTTCACCATCGCGATGAGGTCCCACTCCCCGGAGACGGAGTAGACGTCGGTCACGCCGTCGATGCCGGCGAGGGCCACCGCCGCCTTGGGGATCAGGCGCGGCTCGGCTTGGATGAGGACGATGGTCGTGATCATGGCGGCGTGGGAAACGGCGGGACGTTGAGGAGCCAGAGACCGGCGATGCGCGAGCGCCCGTCCACCTCGACGAGCAGGTCGCGCGCCACCCGAACTGCGCGCGTTGCGCGGGTGGGGCCGATACGGAAGTGTATCGTGCGTTCGGGTGCATCGGCCACCGCCCGGATCTTCGTCTCGACCTCGACCGCGGCCAGGGCATCGCCGGCGCTGCCCTGCGGGACGCGCAGGCGCCCTGCGTCGATCCCCTCCGGCAGCGGCAGGACCGGTACCGTCGCGACGTCGGGCCAGACCGCCACCTCGAGGGCCGAAAGCCGGCCGCCGCTCAGCTCAAGCGTCAGCCAGGCGCCGTCCGCGCCCTCGATATCCAGCGACCCCGAGAGACCCTCGCCCACCGCGGTGGCCCGCAGCTGCGCAACCAGGATGTCGGTGTCCGTGTCCCATCGGTAGTCCACGGCCGGCAGGCTCGACTCCGTCGCATCCTCGATCCGGACTTCCAGTGCCACCAATCGCTCCCGTTCAGGTTGCGGGTAGCCTACGACCCAGGTTGCAGCGGCCGGTCATCATCACATCGCATCCGCCGTCGCGGCGATGCGGCGGCAGCCCTCGATCACCTGCGCCCGGTCGGCGGCGTAGGAAACGCGCACCCAATCCGGCGTGCGGAAGGCCGAGCCCGGCACGATCGCCACGCCCGACTCGTCGAGCAGCCGCGCGCAGAACGCGCTGCCCGCATCCGGCACCGAGCCGGCGCCCGGAACGCGAAGATAGAAATAGAAGGCGCCATCCGGCGGCAATACGGTGAGCGCCTTGGACGCCTGCAGGATCGGAAACGCCGCATCGCGCCGCACCCGGAACTCGGCCACCATCGCGCGCACCGTGTCATCCACCGCTGCGCCCCCCGTGAGCGCGGCAAGCGCCGCGTGCTGCGACACCGTCGCCGCGTTCGACGTCGTGTGCGACTGCAGCGCCGTCATCGCCTTGGCCACCGGCGTGGGCGTGATGGTCCAGCCGATGCGCCACCCGGTCATCGCCCAGGCCTTCGCCACGCCATTCACCACGACGAGGTTGTCGCGGCGCGTGGCGACGTCGAGCGCACCGGGTGCGACGCCCGCGTAGCTGATGTGCTGGTAGATCTCGTCGCTGATCACCCACCACCCGCGCGTCGCCGCAAGGTCCAGCAGCGCGCGCAGTTCCTCGGCACTGTACACGGCACCGGTGGGATTCGAGGGCGAGTTTAGCATCAGGCCCTTGGTCCGGGGCGTCGCGTGCCGCTCGAGCCGTTCCGGATCGACCTTGAAGCCCCGCGCGGGATCGCCGTGCACCTCGACGGCCGTCGCCCGCGCCAGGCCCACCATCTCGTAGTAGCTGGTCCAGCTCGGCGTCGGGATCAGGACCTCGTCACCGGGGCCGAAGAGCGTGAGGCAGGCGTTGTACAGCGACTGCTTCGACCCGCCGGACACCACCACGTCCGTGGCGGCGATGCCGCCGGCGCCCGTGTAGACGGCATTCGCCTGCTGGGCGATGGCCTGACGCAGCGGCAGGATGCCGTCCACCGCCGTGTAGCGCGTGGCGCCCTCGTCGAGCGCGCGCTTGGCGGCCTCGATGATTGCGGCGGGAGTCCCGAAATCGGGCTCCCCGGCACCCAGGTCGATGACCTCGCGCCCCTCTGCGCGCAGGGCCTTCGCGCGCTGCGAGACGGCAATGGTCGCGGACTCACGAAGGTCGGCGATGTTCGCCGACGGCCGGAAGGCGAGCGGAGTATATTCCATCGGTACGCGAACGTTATCCCGTCGCTTCGGCGGGCGCCATTATTGACAACCGAGGACCGCAGTGACCGCTACTCCCCGCGCAACGGCTGGTGCCGTGCGTTCTGCCCATGTGGCCTATTTCCTGCCCCCCGATTGGGGTCGCATTGCCCGTCACGCCGCGCCCGCGCTCGAACGCGCCGCGGCCGACGCCCCCGCGGTCCGACTGCTGGTCCTCGTGCCCGACGCCACCGCCGCGCTGCATCTCACGCGCGCGCTTTCCACGTTGCCGTCCGCCGCCGGTCGCCGCCTCATCGCCGCCACCTCGCCCGCCCGCCTGCAGCGTCTCCTCGGCAGCGGCCCCGCGGATGCGGTGATCGGCTCGGCCGAGACGCTGGCCGCCGCGCTTGGCGCCAGCGTGCTGAAGCTGGACGGCGTTTCGCAGGTGGTCTTCGCCGCCGCTGACGAAATGGACGCCGAGAGCGAGGCGCTCTCCTCCGTGCTCGCCGAGGTGCCGCGCGAGGCCGCGCGCATCCTCACCGCCCTCGTGGCAACGCCGGGCGTGGAGTCGCTGATCGAGCGCTACCTGCACCGGGCGCGCCGCGTGGTCGAGGACGTCGCGCCGGCCGAGGGTGCCGCCGTGGCGCCGACGATCCGCTACCTCACCGTCAATGGCGACCCGCGCGAGGCGCTGCCGGGCGTGCTCGACGAACTCGACGCCCCTTCGGCGGCGGTGCTGGTGCCGGCGGAGTCTGACGTCGCCCCGACCCGCGACGCGCTGGCCCGCATCGGCTATACCGGCGGAGCGCTTGCCCATGTGACCGACGGCGAGGTCGCCGCGAACACGTCGCTGGTCGTGACGCTCGGCGTGCCCAGCGCCACCGCCTGGCAGCTGGCCGTGGACGCACAGCCATCGCAGATCGTGGCCATCGTCGCACCGCGTGACCTCGAGGCGCTGCGCCTGCTCTCGGGCGCCTCGGTGCCGAGGCCGCTGGCCGACCGTGCGAGCATCTCGCGCGCACGCGCCGCCGAGATGCGTCGCCGCGCGGAATTGCGCGCCGAGCTCGCCGATGGCATGCCCTCGCGCGAGGTGCTCGCGCTGGAGCCCCTGCTGCGCGAGTACGATGGCCTGGAGATCGCCGCGGCGGCCCTGCGGCTGCTGGAGCGCACCCGTGCGGCGCAGGCCGAGGCCGTGCTCGCGGCCGAGCAGCGCGTGCGCTCGCAGATGCGCGAGGCGCAGAAGGAGCGCGAGGCGGCGGACCGTGAAGAACGTCCGCGGGGCTTCGGTCGTGGTGACCGCGGTGACCGCGGTGACCGTCCGCGCAGCTTCGATCGCGGTGAGCGTAGCGACCGCGGTGAGCGCCCGCGCAGTTCCGACCGTGGAACCCGTCCCGCGCGCAGTGTCGGCGAGCGCCCGCGCTCCGGCCCGTCGAGGGATCGCAGTCGCGACGACAAGCCCCGCGGCGGATTCCGCAGCGGCGACAAGCCGCGCAGCCCGCGTCCGCCGCGCGACCGAGGCAATCGGTGAGCGCATCGTTCCAGCTCTCCGGCGGCTGGGTCGAAGTCATCGCCGGCGTGATGTTCAGCGGCAAGAGCGAGGAGCTGATCCGCCGCGTGCGCCGGTCGATGATCGCCCGCAAGCGGGTGCAGGTGTTCAAGTCGCATCTCGATGACCGCTACGCCGGTGGTGTATTCGCCGTCGGCTCGCACGACGGCCGCACCATCGAGGCCATCCCCGTGGACTCCTCGGAGCAGATCGCGCTGCGCCTCGATCCACTGGCCCAGGTCGTGGCCATCGACGAGGTGCAGTTCCTGGACGATGGCATCGTCGCCCTCGCCAACGACCTCGCGCTGCGCGGCCGTCGCGTGATCCTCGCCGGCACCGACACGGATTTCCGCGGCGAGCCCTTTGGCCCGATGCCCCAGCTGCTCTGCGTGGCCGAGGTGGTGGACAAGCTCCATGCCATCTGTGTGCTCTGCGGCGCCCCCGCCTGCCGTAACCAGCGCCTCATCGGCGGCAAGCCGGCCCCGTATGACTCGCCGGTGGTGATGGTGGGCGCAGCGGAGGCGTATGAGGCGCGCTGTCGCGCCTGCCACGCGGTTGGGGCTCCGAACGAGCAACAGCTTTCGCTCGAATAGAGACGAAGGACGGAGGACGAAAGAGGCGAGGTCAGCCGAGCCGCACCCGTTGCCGCAGACGCGGTCCCGCGCTGCCTAGGAGGGACGCACCGTGCCGCTGCCGACCGCCGTGATGCGGTCGGCGAGGCTCTGGG
>JAYQOZ010000091.1:5481-8145 GCA_038145035.1 Gemmatimonadaceae bacterium
CGCGCGCGCCCCCGCCGCCGCGGGCGCCCCCGGCCGGGGCCCCCCCCGCGCCGCGCCCCGCGCCCCCCGAGGCTCTGGGCGGTTGCCGATGACGCAGCGGCCACGGACAGGGCAAGCGCCGCATCCAGCGACGCCCCGGAATGTCGTGGCATGGTTATCTCCTCACATCGGCGTGTTGGTGATCTCCCCGAGGATTGACGCGGCACGCGGATCCTTGGGCTGCCCCAGCCAGAACAGCGCCTGCCGACGCAGCTCGCGATCTTCCTTACGACGGGCGATGTCGAGCAGCCGGTCCACCGCCGCCGCGGCGCTGTGCGAGTGAGAAGATCCACGTGCGCATCGTAGAGCGCACGCTCGGCACGGGAATCGCCCCGGAGGACGTCCGCGATGAGTTGGGCATCAGTCACGGGGTGGGATGCGCGTGCAGGACGTCGTGAACGTCCTAGAGACAACACGAGTCGCGGGAGGGTTGCGTGGCGCGATGGCCCGGATTCGCCGGGTGACGACCCTGGCGTCCAACACATCGCCTGACAATCACTGACGCAACCGTGCCACCCGGGGTGTCAGAAGGGGGTATGGGCCGCAGCGCCGGGGGCGCAGTCGACGCTTCTAGTCCAGCACGCCGCCGCGGAGGCTCCGCAGAATTGCTTCGATGCGCGCATTTGTGTTGGCACGCGAGGGATCCAGCTCCACGATGCGGAGCACGGCATAGTCGGTGGCACCTGGGAAGAAGGGCGGCCGGCCGCCGGCCTCCATGCAGCGGTCAGGCTGCGGGGCCCAGCGGTGGCCGCCGGCTGGATTCCCGCCGAAAGTGTCGCTGAAGCGCCTCATGGCCACACTCCCCGTGAGCGCGAGGCAGCCGCCACTCGAGCGGGTGTTTCCGGTTGGCCCCGGACAGTCGACGGCACTGGCGTTCGATCCCATCATGCTCAGGGGATTCTCGACGCCGACCGTGCCACCCGTGCTCAGGAGGTGGCCGTGTACCGTGAAACGAAGTTCGGGGCCGAGGTGCAGCTCGTAGCGATTCACCGCGCCGCCGCCCGCGCCGTAGCGCCGTACCCGTGCCATGGCCCCGTCGGCCACGAGGATGTCGCCCGTCGCCACAAGCCCGAGCACGTCGCTGCAGGCTGGCGTCGCTGGACTGTTGGGATCAGTGGCATAGACCAGCCGGTCGATCAGGAACGCCGTCCCGGCGACGCGCATCGTCACGCCGCCGCGGATGACGCCGCTGACGAAGGTGCTGCCGTTGATGCTTACCACGCCCTGCGAGGCGGCATTGCGTGAGGGGTGCAGCGGCCAGTGACTGGCGCGCATCGAGTCCGGCAACGCCGCGTCCGCGGTGCCGCCGAAAGTCTGCCAGCTCCCCAGGGGGCTGACGCTCGACCCGACACAGTCGCCCGAGGGACTGTCGAGGTCGATCGTGCAGGTCCGCAGCACGGGCGTGAAGGTGGTGTCACTGCCGCCGTACTTCTGCGCCGAACGCACGCCCCAGGGATAGGTGTTGTTCGCCGTCGTCCCGGATACGGTGCCCAAGGCGTCGGTCATCCGTTCGGTGTTCACCAAGTACGGACTGCCCGCCGGGAAGCAGCGCGACGTGGGCTGGTTCAGGATTGCCCGCGTCGCGTCGCGCTTGTCGTTGGTGGACGCCCACGAGACCCCCGCCGGGGCCGCCGGATAGTCCCCTGCGCCCACCGTGCTGATGATTGCCCAGGCCCAGGTGGCGCGATGCGTCGCCACCGGGAAGAAGTGCCAGCGTCCGGAGCGACGGTAGAACGCCCCGCACTGGTTCTGCACTTCGCGCTCGTTCCAGTCGTGGCGGAGGTTCGGCCCGCCACCGCTGGTGGGCGGATCCACGCGCAGGAAGCGCCCGCCGGCGTTGTTGAGCACCAACACGCGCAGGTACGACTCCGTCTCGTCCACAGTCCCGTTGCCATCCGTGTCGTAGGCCACGAACTCGACTCGCGTACGCTCCGTGCCGCTGGGGGTGTAGGCGAGATTCGCCGCAGCCGCCGCTGTCGCCATCCAGTCGTACGTCGAATCCTGGGGGATGGGCACGATACCCACCCCGGAGGCCGTGTCGCCCCGGAAGGCCGAGCCCGTCCCGATGAAACTCCCCGAGACGGTGAGCGAATCCAGGTATTCGGTCCCGTTGGCCGATCGCCAGTCCCCGTTGCCATGCGCCCGCCCACGGAGCCAAGCCGGCCCAAAGCTCGTGCCCGAGGGGAAGGAGTCCACCAGCATCACGTAGCGCGCCAGGCTCTGCTGCTGAACGTCCATCCGCCGCACGTGGCGCGTGCCGAAGTTGTCATAGGCGCGCGCAATGAAGGAGATCGTCCGCCGGGAGCGGCCCGTGGTATCACCCGTGACCATGCCGTACACGAAGACGTTGGCACCGGCAATCACGTTGCCGTCGGCGTCACGCATCGGTACACCGGAGAGCACAACCGTCATCCCGGTATCGGCCAGGGCGAAGTCCGGGTCGGTCCGCAGGCGGCCGAGCACCAGTTCCAGCCCTGACTCGGCGGCCAGGCCGTAGAGGCGCTCCTTGTCGTAGAAGCGCGAGAGTAGGCCCGCGCTCGAGGTCATGAAGATGGCCGCCACCGCCAGCGCCGCCACGGCCAGCGTCATCAACAGCACCAGGATCAGCGCCGATCCGCGCCGCGT
>JAYQOZ010000092.1:0-8114 GCA_038145035.1 Gemmatimonadaceae bacterium
CTTCTCGCGGGCCTATGACTTCGGGTTCTCGAAGTCCGCCGAGGAGACCTTCACGCAGTGGGACCGCGAGGCGCTCCCCGCAGACGTGGTACGCGTGATCCGGGCGTATCGCCCGCAGGTGGTCATCGCCGTGTGGAGCGGCACGCCGGCCGACGGGCACGGGCATCATCAGGCGTCTGGCATCCTCGCGCGCGACGGCTTCGAGGCGGCGGCGGATACGACTCGCTTTCCGGTGGCGACGCACGGCCGGCCCTGGACGCCGGCCAAGTTCTATCGCTCCGTGCGCGGGTCGCGATCGGTCGAGCCGACGCTCACGATGCAGGCCGGCAGCCTCGACCCGGTGCTGGGCCGCAGTCCTGCCGAGATTGCCGCCGAGAGCCGATCGCAGCATCGCTCGCAGGGGTTCGGCGCGCTGCAGCGTCAGGGCGCGGTGCCGGTGCGCGTGGCGCGTGAGCTGGCGCGCGTGAACGCCGAGGTTCCGGCGACGGACGAGACCACGATCTTCGATGGCGTCGACACGAGCGCGACGTACCTGGCGGCCGTGGCTGCTGCGCGCGGCGTGAACCTCGAGGGCGTCGCGGCGATGGTCGCCCTCGTGAATGGTACGGTGAACCTCCGCCGCCCCGAGCAGTCGGTGCCCGGACTCGCCCGGATCGTGGAGCGACTCTCGGCCGCGCAGGATTCCGTAAAGCGCTGCGGCATCGTCCCGATCACGATCTACCAGCGCCTGAATGGTGCGCCGGCGGTCTGTGACGAGACCGACCTCGAGCTCGAGCGAGCCGTTGCGCAGATGCTGGAGCGCGCGCGCTCGGCCCTGCTGGAGGCCAGCGGTGTCGTCGTGGAGGTCACGGCGCAGCAGGAGCTGCTGGCCTTCGGGGACCAGGGGACGGCTCGGCTCGCGGTCTACAATCGCGGGCCGCTGCCGCTCCGGGTGATTGGCGGACGGATCTCCGGAGCGCGGCCGATCGAATTCCCGACGCCGGTGGAGGTCCAGCCGCGCGCGGACATGGCGCTCAACGTGCCAATCGTCGCCATCGCCGACCATCGACCGTATTGGATCGGGCCCAAGCAGGGCGCGCTGTTTCCGGACGGCCTCTCGCCGGCCGATGGCGTGGCGCGCGTGTCCAGCGGGGTCCGGGTCGAGATGGTGCCGCGCGTCTCGGTGGCCGAGGACGCCCGGCGGCTCACGGAGGTGCGTGTCGAGCTGGAGATTGCCGGTGTGCGTTTCGTCGCCGACGGCGGCAGCATCGTGTACCGCTACGCCGACCCCGTGCTCGGTGACCAGCGTCGGCCCGTGGGTGGCGTGCCGCCGGTGACGATCACGCTGGACCGCACACTGGAGTACGTGCGTGCCGGCCAGCCCGTGGACCGTCGCATCCGCATCACGCTGCGCTCACACTCCGGGCAGCAGCGCACGCTGCGGTTCCGCACGCTGATTCCCGCGGGCCTCACGGGGTCCGGCCTTCCCGACTCGCTGGTGCTGGCACCCAATGCGACCCAGGAGCTCTTCCTCACGCTCACCGGACAGCTCGTCGCCGGCCGCCATGACTTCGGCGTGGGCGTCGAGTCCGACGGGACCGTGTACGTCGAAGGCTTCCGCGCCATCGAGTATCCACACATCAACCCGGTGCGGATGTATCGGCAGTCGTCGGCGTACCTGCTGGCCGTGCCGATCACCGTGCCGCGGGCGCTGCGGGTGGCCTACGTGACCGGCGTGTCCGATGGACTGCCGCCCGTGCTCAGCCAGCTGGAGATCCCCACCACGGTGCTCTCCGGCGATCAGTTGCCGTTGCTGGACCTCAGGCAGTACACGACGGTGGTCATCGGGCCGCGCGCATACCAGACCAGCGCGGAACTCGGGGCGGCCAATCCCCGATTGTTCCAGTGGGTCCGCGACGGCGGGACGTTGGTGGTGCAGTACGGGCAGTTCGAGATGCAGCAGCCGGGCATGATGCCGGCGCCGGTGTCCTTCGGGCGGCCGGCGGCACGCGTCACGCGCGAGGATGCTCCGGTGACCGTGCTCGACGCAGCGTCGAGGTTGCTGCGCTGGCCGAACCGCATTGGCGAGGCGGACTGGGCGGACTGGGTGCAGGAGCGCGCGCTCTACATGCCGAGTGAAATCGACGCGTCGTACCGCACGCCGATTGCGATGCGGGATCCCGACGAGCCGGAGCAGCGCGGGGCGATCCTCGACCTTCCCATGGGCAAGGGCCGCTACGTGTACACCTCGCTGTCGCTGTTCCGGCAGATCCCCGGCGGGGTGCCCGGCGGATCTCGCCTGTTGGTGAACCTGCTCTCGGCCAACCTTCCGGTTGAGCGCTAGCCGCATGCCGACCAGCAAGCCGGCGGCGCGCGTCGTGATCGTGGGCGGCGGATTCGGTGGCCTCAACGCGGCCCGCGCGTTTGCGCGTGCGAACGTGGAGGTGCTGCTGATCGACCGCACCAACCACCACCTGTTTCAGCCGCTGCTGTATCAGGTGGCGACGACGTCGCTGGCGCCCAGCGACATCACGGCGCCGATCCGCTGGGTGCTGCGCGACCAGCCCAACGTGACGACGCTGCTGGGCACGGTGGATTCGATCGAACGCCGCAACCGCGCCATCCGCGTGAATGGCGAGCCGGAGCCAATCCACTAGGACTATCTGATCGTCGCGCCGGGTTCGCGACACAGCTATTTCGGGCACGATGCCTGGGAGCGCTGGGCGCCGGGCCTGAAGAGCGTCGAGGACGCGCGGCGCATCCGCAAGCGCTTCCTGCTGGCCTTTGAGCGGGCGGAGTGGGAGGAGGAGGCGGCGGCGCGGCGTGCGCTGCTGACCTTCGTGATCGTGGGCGGCGGCCCGACCGGCGTGGAGCTCGCCGGCGTGCTGCCGGAGATGTGCCGCGTGGCCTTCCGCCCCGACTTCCGCCGCATCGATACGTCGATGGTGCGCGTGATCCTGCTCGAGGGCGGCGACCGCATCCTGCCGGCCTTCCCCGGGGTACTCTCGGCGCGTGCGCGTCGCGACCTGGAGCGACTGGGCGTCGAGGTGCGGGTGTCGACGATGGTCACCGACATCACCGAGTACGGCGTGCAGGTGGGCGAGGAGTTCATTCCCTCGCAGTCGGTGTTCTGGGCCGCGGGCAATGTGGCCTCGCCGCTGGCGCGCACGCTGGACACGCCGCTGGACCGCAGCGGCCGCGTGCTGGTGGAGCCGGACCTGACGCTGCCCGACGACCCGCGCGTCTACGTCGTCGGCGACTGCGCGGCCGTGAGGCAGACCGACGGCAACTGGGTGCCTGGCGTGGCGCCGGCGGCGAACCAGATGGGCGTGCAGGCGGCCGGGAACATCCTGCGCCAGCTGAAGGGTGAACCGACGCGCCCGTTCCGCTACCTCAACAAGGGCGACCTCGCAACCATCGGCCGTCACAAGGCGGTGGCGAGCTTCTTCGGTGGCAAGCTTCGCTTCGCGGGCCACCTGGCCTGGTTCCTGTGGCTGTTCGTCCACATTGCGTACCTGGTCGGTTTCCGCAATCGCATCAGCGTGATGCTGCAGTGGGCGTACAACTACGTCTTCTTCGAGCGCGGCGTGCGGTTGATCACCGAGACCGAGGACGCCACGATGTCACGCCATCCCGCGACGCAGGGACGCACCGGCGAGTTCCACGCCCGGGCTGAGTCCGATGTGGAGCCTGGGTAGGGGCGAACCGCCCTGTGCCTCCGTGGTCCATCACGCCAAACCGTCCGGGCCACGGAAGCATCGGCCTACGCCGCCGGTGCCGCCTCCACCTTGCGGGCCGGAAGGTGCGCCTCGATCCCAAGGCCGAGCAGGATCGTAAACGCCGCCAGCGCCGCGCCGGTATAGAAGGGCACGCTCTTGCCCAGATAGTCATAGGCAAAGCCCGCCCACATCGGCCCCGCGACGCGGGCGATGCCGCCGAAGGTCTGCTGCACGCCCATGTACAGGCCGCGCTCATGGTTCGGGATCACCTGGGAGAGCATCCCCGTCACGCAGGGGAAGGTGAACGCCGTGCCGAGCGGGATCAGCAGGATCGCCAGTGCCAGCGACGTGTAGTTCGTCGTGAACGGCAGCGCGAGCAGGCCCAGCGCCAGGAACATCCCGCCATAGCGCGACAGGCGCGGCTCGCGGTAGCGGTCCACCGCCGGGCCCAGGAGCAGGGCCCGCGTGAAGACCGCGAGCGAGCCGATGTAGACGAACACCCAGCCGATGCGCGTCTCGTCGATGCCGAAGCGGTCGAGCAGGAATAGCGCGAGAATCGCCGTCGTCCCCTGGAAGGCGCCCATGCCGATGGTGTAGATCCAGATCAGCCGGCTGGCGGGCAGGGCCGGATGCGTCGTGACACGGAGCAGGGTGTCGCGCGAGCTCGAAACCTTCGGGCGGTCCGCGCTGCGCACGCCCGCGAGGTCGTTCGACTCCGTCAGGAACTTGAATGCGAAGCCCATGTTCACGAGCGTGATCATCGCCGCGAACAGGCCCGGCCAGGCGGGACCGATGCGCGCCGAGAACGAGCCCAGCGCGGGGCCCAGCGCCACGCCCGCGTTCGTTGCGGCGGACAGCCAGCCTAGGGCCTTCGCGCGATCCTTGGGTTCGGTGGCGTCGGCCACGTACGCCTGGATCACGCCCACGGTGCCGCCGCCTGCGCCCTGCACCAGGCGCGAGAGGAACAGCAGCTCGAGGTTCCCGGCGAAGGCGAACACGATATAGGCCACCGCGGAGGCGCTGAGTCCGATCAACAGGGCCGGTCGCCGTCCGTAGCGGTCCGAGACGCGACCCCAGGCGGGTGCGCTGAGCAGCTGGGCGATGGCGAAGGACGACACCAGCAGCGCGATGACCGTGCCCTCGCCTCCCATGCCGACCGAGTCGAGCGCCTGCCAGAGCGGCCCACGTCCGACGAAGCGCGTTGCGTAGAACGGGAGCAGGGGAAGCACCATGAGGAGCCCCACCATGTCCACGAACGCGGTCACCATCAGCACTACGAGCTTGCCCAGCGGAACACCCTCGCGAGGGAGGCAATTCCCGACCGAACCGGACGGGGAAGCCCTAAACATATACAGGGCAACTGCTACTGGTCGGCGCGGCCCCAGGCGGTAACTTCGAAGGGTGATTGAAGATATCGGTCGGTCCCTTCGGAAGTCCCTCGGGGCGGTCGGGGCGGCGGGCAAGCTTACCGTCGAGGCCGGACGCTCCCTGCGGGATGTGCGCACCTGGGGGCCGAACTTTGCGCAGCAGGCTCGGCAGCTGGGCGTGGATTCGCTGCCCATCGGTGTCCTGATCGCCCTGTTCACGGGCGTCGTGCTGGCCCTGCTGGCCAGCTACAGCTTTACGGGGGCAGTGCCGCGGTACCTCGTCGGGACGCTGGTGCAGAAGACCATCATGATGGAGCTGGCCCCGGTGCTCACGGGCCTCGCGCTGGCGGGCCGGGTGGGTGCCAACATTGCGGCCGAGATCGGCACGATGCGGGTCACGGAGCAGGTCGATGCGCTCGAGACGCTGTCCTTTGACCCGATTGCGTACCTGGTGGTGCCGCGCGTGCTGGCTGGCGTATTGATGTTCCCCGTGGTGGTGGGCGTGGCGATGTTCGTGGGGCTGTTTGCCGGCTGGGCCGCCTCACTGGGGCTGCTCGATCTCTCCACCCCGGAGTTCCTGAAGGGCGTGCGCCTGTTCTTCGATGCCTTCGACGTGCGCTACGGCCTCGTCAAGTCGGCAAGCTTCGGGTTTGCCGTCACGATCCTGGCCTCCACATCGGGGCTACGGACACGGGGCGGCGCGCAGGGCGTCGGCGGCGCGGCGACGCAGGCAGTGGTGCATTCGGCGGTATTCATCCTCGTCCTGGATGCGTTCTGGGCCATGGTGTGGCTTCTCGGGAGAGCGTAATGAAGAACCGGTCAAACGATTGGATTGTCGGGGCCGTGGTGCTGTCCGCGATGGCGCTGGTGGTCAGCGTCACCATGTGGCTGCAGCAGTCCGATATTGGGCACAAGCGCGTCGAGGTCATGGCGCGCTTCCGCGAGGTCGGCAACATGTCCACCGGCAACGCGGTGGTCATTCGCGGCGTGCAGGCCGGCCGCGTGGCCGCTGTGCGACTGGCCGACAACGGCTGGGTGGTCACCACGCTGCTGCTCGACGAGGGCATCCAGCTCCCGCCGGATCCGGTGGTGCTCATCCAGGCGGCGACCCTCTTCGGGGAATGGCAGGCCGTGATCTCGCAGCGCGACGGCGCGCCGGCCATCCGCGAGGTCGGCGAACAGCTGGCTGACAGCGTCGGCGCCCCGCCGGGCACGCTGCCTGGTGCCGTCCTGCCCGACATCGCCCAGCTCACCTCGGTGGCTGGCGGCATCGCGGGCAACGTGGCCTCCGTCGCCGAACGCGTGCGTACCGCCTTCGACGACTCGGCGGCGCGCGAGCTGCGCGTCACCATCCGCAACCTCAGCGTGATGTCCACGGAGCTCACCCGTACGGTGCGGCTGCAGTCGCAGAACCTCGACCTCATTGCCGCGCAGGTGCGGGCCGGCGTGGGCGACCTCTCCTCGGGCGCCGCCGCGCTGCAGCGCTCCGTCGGCCGGCTCGACTCGGCCACCTCGCAGGACGAGATCCGGCGCATCGTCGACGAGACGCAGTCGGCGGCCAGCAATCTGCGGGAGATGAGCGTGCGCCTGAACGCGATGTCGGCCTCGCTGGTGAACAGCGAGCGCAGCCTCGCGCGCGCCATCGTCCGCGCGGACACCTTGCTTGGGCGCGTGGAGCGCGGCGAGGGCTCGCTGGGCCTGCTCTTCAACGATCCGAGCCTCTATCGGAACACGGACTCGTTGCTCGTGGACCTGCGGGTGCTCCTCGCGGAGTTTCGCGCCAATCCCAAGCGCTTCGTCAACCTGAGCATCTTCTGACCGACCGCATTCGCACGCGATTCCTGGTCATCGGATCGGGGATCGCCGGCCTGCACACCGCCTGGCGCAGCTCCGACCACGGCGACGTGGTGGTCCTGACCAAGCGCACCCTGCGGGACTCCTCCACGGCCTGGGCCCAGGGCGGCATCGCGGCCGCCCTCGGCGCTGGTGACTCGCCTGAGCTGCATCGCCTGGACACCCTCGCCGCCGGGGCGGCGCTCTGCGATGCGGCGGCGGTGGAGGTGCTGGTGGCCGAGGGCCCGGCCCGCGTGCGCGAGCTCGCGGACGCGGGCGCGCAGTTCGATCTCGACGAGAGCGGTCGCTTCACGCTCGGCAGGGAGGCGGCGCACTCCCGCAAGCGCATTGTGCACGCAAAGGGCGACCAGACCGGCGCCGAGGTGTCGCGCGCGCTGATCCATCGCGTCACTGAGCGCGCGAACATCCAGGTGCTGGAGACGGCGCGCGCCCTTGACCTCATCGTCGTCGGCGGGCGCTGCTGCGGCGTGCGCGCGGCGGTGGGCGGCCGGGCCGTGGAGATCATCGCCGATGCCACCGTGCTCGCCACCGGCGGCTGCGGCCAGCTGTACCGGCGCACCACGAACCCCGGGGTCGCGACCGGCGACGGCTACGCCATCGCGCCCCGGGCCGGCGTCCGCCTGGCCGACCTGGAGTTCGTGCAGTTCCATCCCACGGCGCTGGACACGCCGGAGAACCCGCTGTCGCTGATCTCCGAGGCCGTGCGTGGCGAGGGGGCGGTGCTCATGAACGATCGGGGCACGCGCTTCATGCTGCGTCGGCATCGGGCCGCCGAGCTGGCGCCGCGCGACGTGGTGGCGCGTGAGATCTTCCGCGAGCAGCAGCGCGGCAGCCGCGTCTGGCTCGACGCCCGCATGCTCTCGCGGACCTTCGCACGACGCTTTCCCGGCATCCTGCAGCTCTGTCTGGCCCGCGGCATCGATCCGCGCCGCGACCTCATCCCGGTGACACCGGCGGCGCACTACATGATGGGCGGCATCGTCACGGATCTCGCGGGGCGCTCTTCGATGGAGCGGCTCTATGCCTGCGGCGAGGTTTCGCGCACCGGCGTGCACGGGGCGAATCGCCTGGCGTCGAACTCGCTGCTGGAGGGGTTGGTGTTTGCCGAGCGCGTGGCCCGGGACGCCATCGCGCAGCCGACACTGCCGCGGGCGCCGAAGGCCGAGGCCTGGCGCGTGCCCCTGCTCCGCGACCG
>JAYQOZ010000093.1:0-8086 GCA_038145035.1 Gemmatimonadaceae bacterium
CCCCGCAGGTCGTCGCCACGCGAGTGGCCCTGCCGAGCGATCCGGCGTTCGACGCGCTGGCCTCCGCGGAGGCCAGCTTCTCGCAGCCGCCGCTCGGCAACGACCTGTCGATTCCCTGGCGGCAGGCCATGCTCGACGTGCAGCTCGAGGCGCCACTGCCGGCGGCTGACGCCCGACTCGCGCTCAATCCTGCGCTTGCGCGCCTCGGCGTGCGCACCAGCAGCGTACTCCAACTGGTGCTGCCGTCCGGGGTGACGCGCACGCTGCGGTATGAGGGCGACCCGGGCGTCGTCGCGCTGGATCCCAGCGGGTGGCAGAGCACCTCGCGCTTCGGGGGCGAGGGCTTCCGGCATATCCTCGGCGGCTACGACCACCTCCTCTTCGTGTTCTGCCTGGTGCTGCCGATCCGCCGCTGGCGCGCCCTGCTGGCACTCGTGTCCGCGTTCACCGTGGCGCACTCGGTGACCCTTGGCGCCGCCGCGCTCGGCGTCGCGCCACGTGGCCTCTGGTTCCCACCGCTGGTGGAAGTCGCAATTGCCGTCTCGATTCTGTGGCTCGCCGTCGAGAACGTGCTGCTCCCCACCGAGCGCCTGGAGCGGCGCTGGCCGGTGGCCTTCGCCTTTGGCCTGGTGCACGGCTTCGGGTTCTCATTCGCGCTCAGCGAACAGCTGCAGTTTGCCGGCGGCAACCTGCTGACCGCGTTGGCGGCGTTCAACATTGGCGTCGAGGCCGGCCAGCTGTTGGTGGTGGCGTTGGCCGTGCCCCTGTTGCTGCTCGTGGCGCGAGGCGTGCCCGTGCCGCGGCAGCACCTCATCGTCTGGGTCGGCTCGGCGCTGGTGGCCCACAGCGCCTGGCACTGGATGGCAGGCCGCTGGACGGCCTTCCGGGCCTACGAGGTCGCGATGACAGTACCGGCATTCGACACTACGTTCCTCCTGGCGGCGATGCGCATCGGCCTCGTCGTTGCCATCTCGGCCGCCGCCGCGCTCGCCGTGCGCGAGCTCGCCTCCCGACTCCTTCGCCCATGATGCCTGTCCGCCGGCTGCTGACGCTGCTCATGGTTCCCCTGCTCGCCCTCGGCGTCGCGCGGGCGCAGGACGACCCGGATCGCAGCACCGCCGACGGCGTCTACACCCGCCAGCAGGCCGATGCCGGCCGCGACCTCTTCGCGCTGGCCTGCGTCTCCTGCCACGCGCCCACGCAGCACTCCGGTCCGCCTTTCATGAACAAGTGGCAGGGCCGAAGTCTCGGCGAGCTCTACGCGTTCATCCGCCGCGAGATGCCGAAGAACGAACCGGGCACGATGTCGGACGACGAGTACGCCGCCCTCACGGCCTATGTGCTGCGCATCAACGCCATGCCGACGGGGCCCCGCCCCCTCGCGCCGGATACCGTCGTGCTGCATCGTATCCGCATCGATACGCTCAAGACCGTGCCTGACTCGACCGACGGCGCCACTCGCCGATGATCTCGCCCCCACCCGGAGTCCTGTGATGTCCGCTCGCGTGTCCCTCGTCCTCGCTGCGGCCCTGATGGCCGCGCCGCTGTCGGCGCAGCACATCCGCCCCACCACCGCCCCCGGCGGCACCGGCCCCGTGGCGCTCCCTGACGCCCGCGGCAGCGTGGCCGGCGAATGGCGCGTCTGGGGCGGCGATGCGTGGAGCTCGCGCTACTCGCCGCTGGACCAGATCAACGCGTCGAACTTCGACAACCTGGAAGTGGCCTGGCAGTGGAACGCCGGCGCCTTCGGCGCGGACGAGTATTACCGCACCACGCCGCTCTATGCCAACGGCCGTCTCTTCACCGTGGCAACCACGCGCCGCGTCGCGATGGCGATCGACCCGGAGACGGGCGAGACCCTGTGGAGCTACCGCCTCGAGGAAGGCATCCGCTGGCAGAAGGCGCCGCGCCAGTTCGCCGGCCGCGGCCTCACCTACTGGACCGACGGCACCATCGAGCGGATCATCATCGCGACCCCTGGCTACCATCTCGTCTCGCTCGACGCGCGCACCGGCATCCCGGACCCGCGCTTCGGCGTGAATGGCGTGGTGGACCTCCAGTCCGGCCTCGGCTTCCCGCTGGTGCCGCTCGCTGTGGATGACTCGGGACCACTCATCATTTCCGACGCCGCGCCGCTGCGTCGTGCCCGGCCCGGCGAGGGCTGGGACCCGGTGACCCGCACCGGCGCCGACGGCAGCGTGGGCATCGATCCGGTACACGGGCAGATCGCCATCTCGTCGCCGGCCATCATGGTCAACGACGTCATCGTCCTCGGCAATTCCAGCATCCACGGCTACTACCCGATCCGCGCCCACAACCTGCCGGGCTTCGTCCGCGGCTTCGACGTGCGCACCGGCCGACAGCTCTGGAAGTTCAACCTCGTGCCGCAGCCCGGCGAGTTCGGCGCGGAGACCTGGGAGAACGGCTCGAAGATCGGCAGCGAGGGCGTCGGGAAGAACGATCCCTGGGCCACCTACTCGGCGGACCCCGAGCTCAACCTCGTCTACATCCCCGTGGGCATGCCGCTGCTCGACGAGTACGGCGGCCACCGCCCGGGCGACAATCTCTACGGCAACTCGCTCGTCGCGATCGACGCCAAGACGGGACTGCGTCGCTGGCACTTCCAGATGGTGCACCACGACATCTGGGACTACGACACGCCGATGGCGCCGAACATCTTTGACGCCACCATCAACGGCCGTCGTCGCAAGGTGATCGCGCAGACCACGAAGCAGGGCTGGATCTACACCTTCGACCGCGCCACCGGCGAGCCGATCTGGCCGATCGTCGAGACGCCCGTGCTCGCCAGCGACGTGCCCGGGGAACGCAGCTCGCCGACGCAGCCGATTCCCAGCAAGCCGGCGCCGTACGCGCAGCAGGGGCTCCTGGACTCGGATGTCATTGACTACACCCCGGCCATCCGTGACTCGGCATTGGTGCTCGCACGGAAATGCCGCATGGGCCCGTACTTCATCCCGGCCGTCCTCTCCGACGGCAGCAGCCCGACGGGGACGAACTGTTCCTGGTACGCGCCAGGGGCCTCTGGCGGCGTGAACATCGACGGCGGTGCGGCCGTGGACGTCGAGACGGGCATGATGTACGTCGCGGCGCTGAGCGGTCTCTCGACCATCACCCTGCAGAAGGATCCCTGCTCCGAGTTCCGTTTCAGCTCCCCCCGCGACAACTGCGGCCTCATCGGGGCCCTGGAGCCACCCCCGGGCTACGTGGCACCGGAGAGCCGCGGCGGTGGCTTCGGCGGCCGCGGGGCGGCCTCGATGCTGCACGGCGTGTCGATCCTGAAGAACAAGGAACTGGGCGGCATCACGGCCTATGACATGACCACGGGCGACAAGCGCTTCTGGCTACCGAACGGAGGCTGGGTGCCGGTGCGCAGCTCGGATCCGCTCTTCGCCGGGGTGGACCTCCCGCCCCGCCCTGCCAGTGGCCAGGCACAGCTCATCGTGACCAAGTCCCTGCTCATCTACGGCACGGGCCGCTCCGGCGGCGTGCCCGGCGCCACGCCGATGCTGTATGCGGTCGACAAGACCACGGGACGCCAGGTGGGCGCGGTGGAGATCCCCTCACGCACCACGGCCGTGCCGATGACCTTCATGCATCGCGGGAAGCAGTACATCGTCTTCGCGACCGGCGCAGGGGCATCCACTTCGCTCGTGGCGCTCAGGCTGCCGTGAGGTGACGGGACCTCACTGAGTTGCCAGGGAGGCGCGGAGACACAGCGGTGTCGGCGCGCGCGTCGGCCTCCGTGCCTCCGTGGCCATCAGTTCAGGTCATAGAACTTCCACGCAGCCCGATACGACCGCGTCAGCGGCGTGTTCAGGAGTCGAGCCCGCACCATCTCGACCGGCATCCGCCCGCCCTGCAGGATGGCATCGTGGAACTCCCCGTTCGTCATCCGCCCGGAGCCCACCAGTTCGCGGTGCAGCGCCCGGAACTGCAGACCGCCGAGCATGTACGCCGCCTGGTACATCGGCGAGTAGGTCCCGTTGAAGGAGCGCCGCACCTCGGCCTCGGCGTTCGCGCGCTCGTGGCCCACGCGGTCCACCAGGAAGTCCACCGCCTGCTGCGGCGTCATGTCGCCGAGCTGCACGCGCAGCGAGAAGATGATCCGGGCCGCCCGGTGCGATCGCCAGAAGAGCATGCCCATCCGGTCCTCCGCTGAGCGCGGGAAATCCAGGTCCCAGAGCAGCATCTCCCACCACAGCGCCCAGCCCTCGCCCCAGAAGGGCGTGCTGAAGGCGCCCCGGTGCGCGTTGTAGCGCTGCGTCATGAAGCCTTGCAGGTGATGGCCCGGGATCAGCTCGTGGTGCACCGTCGCCAGCGAGAAGTGCGGGTTGTTGCCGCGCATCGCCATCAGCTTGTCGTCGTGCTGCATGCTGTCGGTCGGATAGGCCACCTGGATGATCTCGCCACCGAGGAAGAACGGCGAGACCAGCTGCTGCCGCGGCGGCATCATCTCCATGCGCCAGATCTCGTCGGCCAGCGGCGGCACCGTGACCAGGTCGCGATCCGTCACGAACTTCACCGAGTAGCGCGCCAGGTCGCGCACCATGGTCGGCTGCTCGCCCGGCGGCACGAAGGCCTGCTTCACCTTCTCCAGCGCCGCGCGCCAGTCGTCGCCGAAGCCCATCTCGCGCGCGGCCTTCCTCTGCTCGACCTCGATCCACGCGAACTCCTGCTCGGCGATCTTGATGATCTCCTCCGGCGTGTACGCGATCATCTCGAAGCCGAGGTCCGCGAGCACGCCGGGCCGGCCGATGGGGTCGCCGATGATCGGCTCCTCCTCGCCCTGCTTCTGGCCGACGATCACCTCGCGGATGGCCCGGGTGTAGGCTGTCATCCCCTCGGTGACGCGGCGGTACGGATCGGCCGTCCACCAGGAGAACTCCGGATCGTAACCCGCGTGGAAGCGCTGCCAGTTGCGTAGCGTGTTGGTCAGGTCGCCGAGGTAGGCGATGCTGCGCAGGCCGACGATGCGCTCCGGGCGCGTGACCTGTGCCGACTGCGGCTGCCGCGCGCGCACGGCCTTGGTCAGGCTGTCGAGCTGCCTGGCCATATCCGCCAGCGCTCGCGCCGTGGCCTGGCCGTCGGGCCGCTCGAAGCGGCGACGGGCCTCCTCGAAGCCCGTGATGGTCGCCGCGAAGGGCGTATAGGCCCGCATCTCCGCAGAGAGGCGCGTCTCGCGATCCAGCTGGTCGAGTTCCTGCCGCAGGCGATTGTCGAGCAGGACGTAGTCGATCCGGCCCTCCTGGCTCAGGCGATCGAAGTCCACCCCGGCCAGGCGGGCGCGCCAGTCCGTGTAGAACGACCGCAGGCGGTCGGCGCGGGCCGGGGAGTAGTCCACGGTCCAGCGCCGCTGCAGGGCGGCGCGGTCGGACATGACCACCGCAACGGTGTCGCGGAGCGCACTGAGGGCCGGGGCGCTGGGGGGGGGGCGGCGGGCGGGCGCGGCGGCGGCCGCCCGACGCGGGGGCGGGATCGAGACCGGCAGGAACAGCGTAGCGGCCGAGACCGCGAGGAGGACCTTGGACGAAGCGTTCATGGGACTCAGGGTTTGCGTTCGTATCGCTTGAGCGCTCGAGGTCCGACCTCAGCGCCATAGATCACCCCGTTCCGATCCACCGCCACGCCCTCGGCGGCACTCGTATTCCGCGTCTGCTCCACGGGATCCGGAATGAAGGCCGTCACCTCACCGGTCCGCGCATTCCCAATCCGGATCCCACGCTTCCACTCCGGCCGGCCGGGATCAATCGACCCCGACTCCGAGTCCGCCGCGTACAGCACGTCGTTGGCATCGATGAACAGCCCGCTGATGCGCGAGAACTGGTACCAGGTGTCGAGATGCCTGCCCTGCTGGTCGTAGATCAGCAGCCGGTTGTTTGAGCGATCCGCCACGAACACGCGCCCCTGCGAATCCATCGCCAGCGCGTGTGGCTGGTCGAACCGGCCGGGCTCGGCGCCGCGGGTGGAGCCCATTGTGAGCAGCAGCGTGCCCATGCGGTCGAACTTGAGAACCCGCGCGTTGGCCTCCCCGCGGGACGAATGGCCCTCGACCACCCAGATGTCGCCATTCGGGGCGATCATCACCGCGTTGGGCTCCCAGAAGAAACCGGGATCACGGCTGCCGCCCTTGGCGCCCAGTGTCATCAGCAACTCGCCCTCGGGCGAGAACTTGAGGATCTGATGGCCGTAGATCCGGCTCGAGTCCACGGACTCGCCGCGCTCCGCAGCCGCACGCAGGGCCGCGCGGTTATCACGGGCATCCGTCACCCAGATGTTGCCGTCGCGATCGACGGTCATGCCGTGCGGCCAGGCAATCATCCCGCGCCCGAAGGAGCGGACAAGGTTGCCGTTCGCGTCGAACTTGAGGACGGGATCCAGGTCCGAGCCCACGCAGAGGTTCGCCGCACAGCGTTCCGCCACCCACACGCTCACGCCATCGCGATCGATCGCCACGGCGCTGGTGGAGCCCCAGCTCCGGCCCTCGGGCAGCTTGGCCCAGCCTTCGACGGTACGATACGGATTCGGGCGGTCGTTGACCGGCGCGTTCGGCGTGGCCTGTGCGCCGACCATCGACGCCGTGGCGGCCAGCGACACGACAATGGCGGCGGCGCACGAGCGCCAGCGACGCGCAGTTCGGCTATGCATCGTCATCCTCGCTACGGCGGGTGTTGTTCGCATCAAAGCGCTCCGTGGGGAACTTGAACGCCTCCACCAGCTCCGCGTCCACCGCGGCTCCGGCCACACGCTTGGCCGCGAACTCGCCGACCAGCGGTGCGAACTTGAAGCCCTCGGCCTGCCCCATCCCCACCACCCAGGCATTTGCCGCACCGGGCAGCCGGTCCACGATGAAGTTCCGGTTCACGCTGCTCTCATAGTGGCAGGAGCGCGTCTCGAGGATCGGTGCCTCGGCCAGCGCCGGGAATACCTTCTCGAGCACGCGGCGTGAGCCATCGATGCGATCCTGGGAGGACCAGCGCAGGCTGAGATCGGGGTCCAGCGCCCGCGGGTCCGTCTCCACCCGGCGCGGCGGCGGAGGCGGCTCGTCCTCGTCGTCCCGACGCGGCGGGCGCGGCGGCGCGAGGGCGCCGCGCACGCGGAAGCCGCGGCTGTCCACCGGCAGCGCGCCCCAGCCGGTAACGCCGGGCACGTTCCAGCTCGGGATGTTCGGCACGGCGTAGCGCGTATCGCCCTCCGGTGTCCCGAAATAGCAGACGTGCCCCAGCGGGATGCGAATGCGGTCCGCCATCTGCTCGGGAAAGACCTTCCCCAGCCAGGGCCCGCAGGCAAACACGTAGGCGTCCGCGCGCAGCACCGTCCCGTCATCGAGGCGCACGCCGTCCATCTGCTCCGAGCGCACTGCGCCCGGATGCGCCCGCGCGATGCGCAGCTCCACGCCGGCATCCCGCGCAATGGCCACCGTGGCCTGCGTGGACGCACGGGCCCGCGCCACACCGGCATCGGGCTCGTAGAGAATCACCGGATACGGCTCCGTGTTGATCATCGGCCAGCGGCGCCTCGCATCGTCGGGGCTGACGCGCTCGTACGTCACCTTCAGGCCGTCCCAGAGCTCCGCCGAGCGGGTCACGAAGGGTTCTTCCGTCTCCCGCATCAGCACGTCGCCGGTGGTCATGAAGAAGCGCGTGCCGAAGCGCGGCCCGTGCTCGGCGTCGAAGGCCCGCCAGCGCACGATGCTCTCGCGCGCCCAGCGCACCCAGAGCTCGGCCGAGGTCGAGCGGTCGCCGTAGGACGAGCGGATGCCGCGGGTCTCGTCGCCCGAGGTGGCCCGCGAGTTCGCCGGCCCGTAGGCGTCCACCAGCGTCACCTTTACGCCGGCGCGGGCCAGCTGCAGCGCCGTGCTCGCGCCCCAGATGCCGGCGCCCACCACGACCGCGGTGCTCGTGGCAAGCGCGCGACGGGTGCCCGGGGACGGGGCGGCCGCCGTGGCACCCGGCGCCGCAAGGACGGCGCCGGCCCCGAGGCCGGCAATGCGCAGGAAGTCGCGCCGGGGGAGGCCGGCGGCGGCGGCGTCGTCAGCAGAGGAAGTCATCTGGTCCGTGGGTGGAGA
>JAYQOZ010000094.1:0-8031 GCA_038145035.1 Gemmatimonadaceae bacterium
GGAAGGCTGATGGCGGATTGAAACGGAGACACGGAGGACATCGCGCGCGCGAATGCCCTCCGTGTCTCCGTGGCGATCCGAGGCGATCCTTCTCCGGGTGAGTACCGGAGTGGCGCGCCGGCCCGGAATCAGGGCACGGTGACCGTGGTCGCCCCATCACCGGGCTTGGCCAGCTCACTCGCCACCTTCGCCTCGAGCACCAGCGCACGGAAACGATCGTAGGGAATGGCCCCTGCAATCATCTGGCCGCCGATGATGAAGGTCGGCGTCGACGCGACGCGGAGGCGGTTGGCCTCATTGCGGTTCGCGAGGATCTGCGGAAGCTGGCGCCCCGAGTCATAACACTCGTTCCACTGCCCCATGTCGAGGGCCAGGTTCCTGGCGTAGCCCTCGAACACCTTCTTCGGGCTGCGCGTGGCCTGCGTGTTCCACTCGAACTGGCCCTGGAAGAGGATGTCGTGCATCTCCCAGAACTTGCCCTGTTCGTTGGCACAGTGCGCCGCATTGTGCGCCGGAATCGAGTTCGGATGGATGTCCAGCGGCAGGTCGAAGAAGCGGAATCCCACCTCGCCCGTCTCCACCAGGCGCTTCATCACGTCCGGTCCGGTCACCGTCGCGTAATAGCCGCAGCCCGGGCACTCGAAGTCGCCGAACTCGATGACCTGGACCGGCGCGTTGGGGTCGCCCTTCAGGATGCCCGCCGCCGCCACGGCCGGCATCGTCGCGGGATCCAGCGTGAGTGCGGGGGCCTGGCGCGACATCACCCAACCGATGGCAGCGACGCCCACGATGCCGACCACGGCGAGGATGGTACCGAAGGAACGATTGGACGCAGCTGCAGACTTCTTGGACACGACCGTCTCCGAGAGGCGAGAACAGAAGGAGGGAAGTCGGCAATTTACCCGAAATCGCCGGGGTATGAGAATGGGGTCGGGGTGATTAGGTTTCGCCGATGGACGGAAGGTCCGTCCATCCGAACCCTGAACCGGACGAAATGAGCAAACCGCGTAATCGTGGCCGCGCGATGGCCGCGGCCCCGACGCCGTTCGACCAGGCGCGAGACGAGCTGTTCCAGCACGTGATGCGCTGTGGAGTGATCGGCTCGGCGCCTGAACATCAGACGGAGTGGTTCGACGAGACGATGACGTACCTCGGCGAACGCTACCATGAGTTGAGCCAGAAGCAGCTGACCGATCTTCGCGTGCTGGGTGAGCGATTCGCGGCGCCCACGGTGAAGCGGCCGACGGAGTCAGTCGCATCGGTGGAGCCCGACGTCGGCACGGACGCCGACGCCAACGACGCTCCCGAAGGGGAGCTCGACGCGGTCAGCGCGGCATAAGCAGTCCCGAAACCCCGGCCCTGGCGCCGGGGTTTCCTCATGTCAGGACTCATCGACCTCGGGCACGGCAGCGACACGGCAGCGGCACTGGTCGCGCGGCGCGCGGCGGCGGCTAACGCGTGCCACCCGTGCGCGCACGCCGGAGGGCCAGCCCGGCCCGCAGGCCACCACCGACGGCGAGCTCGAGTGCCGGGACCCACGCCCCACGTCGGGCGCCCTCGAGACCGACCAGCAGCGTGAGCACGGGGTCCGACCGGCCCTCGACGAACTTGGCGCTGATCCCAGCGCCGCCGTACAGCCCGACGGGCCGCTCCCCGAAGGGATCGAGATGAAAGCGCACCGCCAGGTCCGCCCGCTGGCTGCCCCGCCACACCTCGTCTCGGCCCCGCACGGCCCCGGCGGCCAGCATGGCGCCCACCCGCACGTACCATCCGGCCCGCAGGTTCACGCCGGCCCCTGCGAAAGCGTCCGGCGTCCGGGCCGCGGCGGCGTCCGCGCGTAGCTCCCACTGGGGAGCGGCCGGGACCTGCCGCGGGTCGGCCGCCTGCGCCCCCAGCGGTCGGGCCAGCAACGGCCAGACGAGTCCGATCACGAAGACAGCAGGCCAAGGGCGTGCCATGGCGTGGAAACTACGCCACCGCGCGCCGCGGCCACAGCTTGCGATGCCCCACCTGCCGGGGGTAGGTTCGCAATTCGTCCTTTCCCGCTCCACTCAGAGGCCCCGATGACCGACACGGTCGCGTTGCTGCGCGGCGTCGCCATCTTCCAGGATCTCGACGACGGCGAACTTGCCCAGGTCGCGGAAGTCTGCCGGTCCAAGGATTTCGTCTCCGGCGAGTACATCTTCAAGGAAGGTGAGGCCGGGAGCCGGCTCTATCTGATCGTGGAGGGCGACGTGCGCATCTCGCGCGTCGTCCCTGGGAGCGGCGAGGAGGCACTGGCCGTGCTCAAGCCCGGCGCGCTGTTCGGCGAAATGTCCGTCTTCGACCGAAGCGAGCGCTCCACCGACGCCATCTCCAACGGCGGCACCAAGGTGCTGACCATCTCGCGGAGCGACTTCGAGCTGCTGCTCGACTTCAACCGCGAGATCGCCTACAAGATCCTCTGGAGCTGCGTCCGGCTCCTCTCCGGCCGGCTCCGGGCAACGAACGACTCGCTTCGTTCGTTCTTGGCTATGTCGATGTTCTAGCGACCGCCGCCGGCGGACGTTGGATCGCCCAAGACCCCTCACCGATCGTTCCTGTGCCCTCACTCCGCCCCGCCCTCCTCCGCGGCGCGCTGCTGGCCTGCGCGCTCATCACCCCGCTGGCCCTGCCCGCCCAGCAGTCCGCGACCCTCGGTCTTCCGCGCGACCCGCGCGTTGCCGCGGCCCTGCAGGACGTGGATCCGGCGCGGCTGCGCATGATGGACTCGATGCTCGTGTCCTTCGGCACGCGGCACACGCTGAGCGACACGGTCTCGGCCACGCGAGGCATCGGCGCCGCCCGGCGCTGGATCCACGCCCAGCTCACACAGTTCTCCAAGGACTGCGGCGACTGCCTGCGCATCGAATACGACACCGGCTCTGCCGTGATCACGCGGCATCCCGACCGCCCCACCTGGCACCTCGTCAACGTCGTGGCCTGGCTCCCGGGCCGCGACACCTCACGCGTGGTGGTCATCGGCGGGCATTTCGACTCCTGCGTCTGTTCGGTGAACTCGATGGACGCGACCAGCGATGCCCCCGGCGCGGACGATGACGGCTCCGGCACGGTCGCCGTGATGGAGCTGGCCCGGGTGGTCGGCAAGCGCTTTCCGCAGGGCCTCGAGCAGAGCGTGGCCTTCGTGCTCTACACCGGCGAGGAGCTCGGCCTCCTGGGCTCGACGATCTTCGCCGAACGCCTGGCGCGCGAGGGCAAGACGGTCACGGCGGCGTTCACGGACGACATCGTCGGCAACGTGATTGCGGATGATGGCCGCGTGGACTCCACCTCGGTGCGGGTGTTCGCCGTGGACTCCCTGGCCCTCGGCGGCTCCGAGCTGGCGCGCTACGTGTGGGCCGCCGGCGCGACCTACCAGCCGGGCTTCGAGGTGATTCCCGTGCTGCGCCTCGACCGCCTTGGCCGTGGCGGCGACCACGCGCCCTTTCATCGCCAGGGCATCCCGGCGCTGCGCTTCAGTGAGCGGCTCGAGAACTACAAGCGACAGCACCTGGTCACGGACGAGCTGGACTTCGTGAACTTCGGCTACGTCGCGAAGGTGGCACGGCTGAATCTCGCGACGGTGGTCTCGCTGGCGTCAGCGCCGTCACGGCCGACGCGCACCGCCTATGCGCGAGACCGCGCCTCCGGTGGCCAGTCGTTCACCATCCGATGGGACGCCGTCGCGGGCGCCGACGGCTATGAGCTGCTGGTGCGCCGCACCACCGACCCGACCTACACGCGCATCGTGCCCACGGGGAACGTGACCGAATTCCTGCTCGATGAGCAGCTCGACGATGTATGGGTGGGCGTGCGTGCCGTAGGCACCAACGGACACCGCTCGCTCACGACCGTCGTGGGTGCTCCGGGCGGTGGCCGACTGCCGAACCCGAACGCCCGCCGGCCCGAAAGCGACGCGCCGTGAGCGCCTTCGCCGGCTTCGACGCCGAGGCGTTCAAGTTCCTCAAGGGACTGCAGCGCCACAACGAGAAGCCGTGGTTCGAGGCGAATCGCCCCGTGTACGAGCGCTCGGTAAAGCTGCCGCTGCAGCGGCTCGCCGAGGAGCTCGACGTCCAGTTCGCGAAGCTGGCGCCGGAGTTCGTGGCACCGCCCAGGCGCGCGCTGTTCCGCATCCACCGCGACGTGCGCTTCTCGCGCGACAAGTCGCCGTACAAGACGCACGCCGCCCTGTGGGTCTTCCATCGCGATGCCGGCCGTGGCGTCGGGCGCGAGGCCCACGGCGGCGCCGGCTTCTATTTCCACCTGGAGCCCGGCGCGTCCATGGTCGCCGGCGGGTTCTGGATGCCGGCGCGTCCCGAGCTCAACGTCATCCGTGAGCGCATTGCCGAGTTTCCGCGCGCACTGCCGAAGATCGTGGGAGCCGCCGCGTTCAAGCGTCGTTTCGGCGGCCTCACGGACGATGAGACCGGCGTGCGACTCACCCGTGTGCCACGGGGCTTTGCCCACGATCACCCGGCGGCCGAGTGGCTACGGTTCGCGTCGTTCACGGCGTCACGAGCGCTCAGCGATGCCGAGGCGCTGTCGTCCAAGCTCGTGCCGAATGTGATGCAGGACTATGCCGCGCTGCTGCCGCTCGTGCGCTGGCTGAATACCACGCTGGGGCACCCGCCAGCGACGTCGCGCTAGCGGTCGTCGCGGCGCCCGTGCTCAGGCGCGGCCGCGCACGATGCCTTCGAAGCGGCGCGCGGGATCGAACCAGCGCTCGGCCGCGGCGCGCATGGATGCTGGCGTGACGGCGGCGAGGTCCCGCGGATAGCGGGCGAGATCCTCGAGGGTTCCCCAGAGATACGCATCGGCTAGATCGTGGAGCACCGCTGCGCCTGACGACTGCCGGATCTGCCAGGCGCCGATCGCGTACTGCCGCGCGCGCTCCAGCTCGCCGTCGCTGACCTCCTCGTCGCGCAGGCGCGCAAACTCACGGAGCAGGCCCTCGCGCGCCCTGTCCTCCTTGTCCGGCGAGGTTGCGATGTAGGCGGCGAAGGTGCCCCCCGCCGCGCGGCCGTAGGGACGCGCCATCACCGTATAGGCGAGCGACTGACGGTCGCGTAGCTCCTCGAAGAACCGGCCGCCAAGGCCGCTGGCCACGCCGCTCAGCATCTCGGCGTCGAAGCGCGCGGGGTCGTGGCGCGTGGGGCCTTCGAACAGCAGCGCCATCGCGGTCTGCTTCCGGTCGCGGGGATCGACACTGGCCCCGCCGCTGGCAGGCCAGCCGGAGGCCCTCACGCTCGGACGCGGCGCCTCCTCGAGCCGCGCAAACCAGGCCGCGAGCAACTCGGCCGTGGCCTGCGGGTCCACGTCGCCCGTCACGGCGACGGCGGCGTTGCCGCGCAGCACGTGTGCGGCGTGCCAGGCGTGGAGCCTCTCGCACGTAATCGCGCGCACCGTGTCCTCGTTGCCGAGGGTAGAGCGCCCGTAGGGATGATCCGGCCATGCAATCTCGGCGGCCAGTCGCATCGGCTGCCGGTACATGTCGTCGCGCAGGGCGCCGAGCGCCGAGATCGCGATGACACGCTCGGCCTCCACACCATCGTCGGGGAAGGTCGGCGTGAGTGCGAGGTCGGCGAGCAGCTCGGCGGCATCGCTGAGCCGCCCCGCGGGCACGCCGATGGTCCACTGCATGGACTCGGTGCCCACGCTGGCCGACGGGACGCCGCCAAGCCGCTCGGCGTCCTCGGCGAGGCGTGTCGCGCTACGACGCTCAGTGCCGCGCAGCATCGCGCGGGCCATCAGGGTGGAGATGCCGCCCTGCGCCGGCGTCTCCGCCACGACGCCGCCTGCGACGAACACCCCGACGTGGGCGAGCGCCGCACCCGGCCGCGGCCGCACAAGGATCGGCGCGCCGGTGCGGGTGCGAAAGACGTGCACGCCGTCCACCACGCGCTCCAGCGTGGCGCCGATCGGCGGCGGGGTGCGCGGACGCGATGGCGAGGGACTGGCCTCGAGCGGTTCAATGCCGGGCGCCGAGAGCGTCGCGCGTACGCTCGCCGCGTCGGGTCCAAGCGGCGCCGTGCCGCGCGGGCGATACGCCACCAGCGCGCAGTGATCGGGATCGAGCCAGCGCCGGGCCACCTCCGTGAGCCGGTCGGCATCGGCGGCCAGCACCGCCTCCTGATAGCGCACTCCACGTTCCCATCCGCCCATCAGCTCCCAGGCGCCGAGGAAGTTCGCCTGGCCGTCGGCGCCCTCCATGCGGCGCAGCCACTGCGCCTCGACGAGCCGACGCGCGCGCTCCACCTCGTCGGCGCGGATGTCACCGCCACGCACGCGGGCCAGCTGGTCGCAGATGGTGCGCGCCGCCTCGGTTGCGCGCGCCGGCCGCGCCGATGCGTGGACGACGAACACGCCCATCTCGGTGGGCACGTAATCGTAGGCGGAGATGGACGAGACGAGACCCCGGTCCCGCGTGGCGCGGACAAGCCGACCGGCGCGTCCGCCCGCCAGCACCGTGGCGAGCAGGTCGAGGGCGGGCGCGTCCGGATGGTCGGCGGCCGCGGTGCGCCAGCCGAACACGAGCTCGGTCTGCGTGATGTCGCCTTCCCACTCCTTCACGCGGAAACCCGGCGCAACGTCCTCCTGCGGCCCCGGCGTCCGCTGTACCGGCGCATCGAGCAGGTGGCCGTAGCGACGCTCAACTTCCGCGACGGCCTCGTCGGGATCGACGTCGCCGACGATGGCCAGCACGGTATTGGAGGGCCGATAGTAGTTGCGATAGAACGCGACGAGCTGGTCCCGGGTCAGCGTGCGCAGTTCGTCCGCGCGGCCCATGCGCCAGCGGCGGATGCGGTGCCGGTCGTGCAGGAGCCCGAACATCGTCTCGAGGGCCAGCGGGCCGGCGGAGTCCGCCTTGCGCTTGGTCTCCTCGATGATCACCTCGAGCTCGCGGCGCAGCTCGTCGGCGTCGATGATCGAGTTCGCATACGCGTCGGCCTGCACCTCGAGGCCGGCCGTGAAGCCGCTGGCCGGCAGCACCGCGTAGTAGTGCGTGTGGTCGTAGATCGTGCCGGCGTTCAGATAGCCGCCGGCCGCCTTGGTGGCGCGCGCGATTTCGCCGACCCCACGGGTCGGCGTGCCCTTGAAGTACATGTGCTCGAGCACGTGGGCGATGCCCACCGTGTCGTCGGGCTCGTCGAAGTAACCCGCCTGCACCCAGGTGACGATGGCGACGACCGGCGCCGTGGAATCGTGGCGCGCCAGGACCGTGAGACCATTCGGGAGCCGGACGCGACGGACGCTCTCGGGCGGGATCAGGGCAGCGAATCCGGTCATGGACTCAGCGCACCATCGGCGTGCGGCGGATCAGCGCCAGCGACGCCGTGACGAGTCCGGCCGCCCAGAGGCCGATGCCCCAGAGCGGCATCGGCGTCCCGCGCGGCGGCGATCCCAGGAAACGGCGGGTGTGCTCGGAGACGGCGTCGACCGGGGGCAGCAGCGCGGCACCGGTGACGATCCAGTCCGGGGCGTTCGGGAGCACGGCGACCTGCTGCAGCACGCTGGCAACGAGGAAGATCCCGATGACCAAGGCCCCGTCCTTCGCCGTGACGGCCCCGGCGAACATGGCGATGGCCCCGTACAGCACGCAGGCAAGCAACATGGCCTGGGCCTCCCCGAATACCGGTACCTCGACAACAAACTCGGAATACACTACCTGCAACACCGTGAATACACCGACGATGGCCGCGGTGGCGACGACGAATCGCTGGAGGTAGAAGGCGATCGGCGAGACCGGATGCGCGAACAGAAAGCGCAGGTGCTGCTTGTCCCGGTCGGCAGCGATGCTGCCGTTCATCACGAGCAGGCCGCCAATCAGGACCGAGAGCCCGCCAATCGAGCGGAAGATCTCCACCCCGAGCTGCTGCTGTTCCGCCGGATCCCCGCCCATCCCGCCGGACGCCTTGCTGACGACCATCAGCGGGAAGAACGCGAGCACGGCGAAAATCAGGGCGGGGGACAGTGCGCGGCCGGCCACCTCCCGCAGCTGCCACGGCGCGTAGG
>JAYQOZ010000095.1:0-7987 GCA_038145035.1 Gemmatimonadaceae bacterium
CCCCGCGGGGGGTGTGTGTCCGTCCCCTTTTTTTTTATCCCCCCCCCCCCCCCCAACCCCCCCCCCCCCCCCCCCCCCGGCTCGGTGAGCGCCGCACACTCGTCGACGCAAGCGGGGCGCGTCTCGCGGGTGGACGCGAACGGGGCCGCCCCGCAGGGCGCGCAAGGCCTCTCCCGTTGCGCGTGCTTGTGGCCGAGCACCCGGTGGGGCTGTTCGCGGCCAGGACCCGCCTCCGCGCTCATGGCTGAGTCGATCGTCGTTGTCGCGGCGGTCGTGCTCCGGGACGGGCGGTACCTGATCACGCGACGGCAGGCCGGGGTGCACCTGGAGGGGTACTGGGAGTTTCCCGGCGGCAAGGTGCACACAGGCGAGACGCACGCCGAGGCGCTGGAGCGGGAGATGCGGGAGGAGCTCGACGTGCCGACGCGCACCGGCGCGCTGGTGCTCGAGACGACGCACCACTACGCCGAGCGGTCCGTCACGCTCTTCTTCTACGCGTCCGTGCTGGAGGACGAGCCGCGCCCGCTCCTCGGGCAGGAGATGCGGTGGGTCACGCCGGAGGACCTGCCCGCGCTGCCCTTCCCGCCGGCAGACGAAGCGCTGATCGCACAGCTCAGCGGATCGGCAGGGCGCTGACCTCGACCTGGCGGCCCGAGGCCGTCCGGAGCCGGACGCCGGGCGGCGCGCTGGCACGCTGGACGTAGGCCAGGGCCACCACCCCGTGCACCGGCGACACCGCCGACGAGGTGACCCACCCGGCCTCGTGCGTCTCGCCGTCGAGCTTCTCGCCCCGGTCCAGGGGCGCGTCGCCGTCCACGCGCAGCCCGACCAGTTTCTTCGCCCCACGGCCCTGCCCCCGGTGCAGGACGCGGACGATGATCTCCTGCCCGACGTAGCAGCCCTTCGTCATGGAGATGGCACGGGACTCGATGCCGGCTTCGAGCGGGATGATGGTCTCGTCCATGTCCACGCCGTACACAGGCCACCCGGCTTCGATCCGCGCGGCCTCCACAGCCTCGGCTGACACGGACCGGGCTCCGGCCTCCGTCAACCGTGCCTCGCAGTCGGCACGCTCGCCCCTCGCCACATAGAGCACGAATCCGGGCACGCCCAGCCGATCGACCCGGGCCACAACCACCCCCGCATCGCCGCGCGGCACCCGCACGTTGCGGTATTGCGGCCACGCCCCAATCCCGAGCAGTTCGGACGGCTCGCCCAGCGCACGGGCAATCACCGCGCCCGCCTCGGGTCCGTGCACCTCCAGACGGTCCAGATCCGCCCCGAGGTCCGCCACCTGCACGTCCTCGGTGAAGACAAACTGCTCGAGCCGCGCGACGAGGTCCGCCACGGACGCCGCCGGCACGTCCAGGAGGATCAGGTCGCCGGATTCGAACACGTGCATGTCCACGGTCATTCGCCCGTTGGGCGTCAGCCACGCGGCGTAGCAGCCCGTGCCCGGCGCGAGCGACGCGGTGTCGTTGGTGAGCAGGCCGTGCAGGTACGAACCCCGGTCGCGTCCGGAGACGGCCACCACCCCGCGCGGCGCCACGGTGGCGAGCACCGCGCCGGACTGGATCAGGCGATAGTCATCGGGCAGGATCATTACGGTAGGATGCGAGCGATGTCGCGAATTCATTGTATCTGGGCCTGTCTGGGCCTTCTGGCCATGCCGGCCGCCGCCCCCGCACAGTCCGGCCCCGAGTCCGTCTCCCACGGCTACGTGGTCTTTCTCGGCGGGTCGCTGGTGGGCCGCGAGGATGTGACGGTGACGCGCACACCTGAGGGGATCACCATCACCGGACGGGAACGGCTCGCCCCGCCGCTCAACGTGTCCATCGACGGCGCCGAGATCAAGTACCGCGCGGACTGGACGCCTGTCTCCATGGCCATCGGCGGCCAGGTCCGCGGCAAGGCGATCACCATGAAGGTGGACTTCTCGGGCACCGACGCGACGGTGGCGCTCAACGAGGGCGGGGCGGTGACCAACCGCGTGGACAAGGTGTCGCCCACCACGGTCATCGCGCCCAACCTGTTCTTCGGCGCCTACGAGGCGCTCGCGCAGCGCCTGACGCAGGCCGAGGCGGGCGCCTCCCTCCACGTGTATGTGGCGCCGCAGGCAGACCTGCCGCTGCGGATCGTCGAGGCCGTGTCCGACCGGGTGCAGACCGGGCGCACGGTCCTCAACCTGCGACGCCACACCGTCGGCATTCCCGGCCCGGGTGGCGAGCTGATGATGCAGGTGACCGCGGACGAGGCGGGCCACCTGGTGCGCCTCACCGTGCCGGTGCAGGGCCTCGACATCGTCCGCGAGGACGTGGCGGCCTCCAGCTCCCGGATGCTGACGCATTCGAACCCGACCGACGAACCGATCACCGTGCCGGCCACCGGCTTCAACCTGGCGGGCACGATCACCCGTCCGCCGAAGCCGGCCGCGAAGAATCCGGCCGTCGTCCTGCTCGCGGGCTCCAACGTCGGGGACCGGGACAGCGTGGTGGCCGGCGTCGCCATCATGAGCCAGCTCGCCGGCGCGCTGGCCGAGGCCGGCTACGTGGTGGTGCGCTTCGACAAGCGCGGCGTCGGGCAGTCCGGCGGCCGCGCCGAGTCCGCCACGCTCTCGGACCACGCCAACGACGCGCGCGTCGTCTTCAAGTGGCTGGCCGACCGGAAGGATGTGGACGAGAAGCGGATCGCGCTCATCGGTCACAGCGAGGGTGCCGCGGTCGCCCTGGTGACGGCCGACCGCGAGGGCAAGGTGGCGGCGGTCGCCGCGAGTGCCGGCCCCGGCCCCCCGGGGGCGGAGCGGATTCTCGAGCAGCAGGCCCCCCAGCTCGAGCTGGCGAAGACGCCGGCCGAGGAGCGGGAACAGAAGGTGGCCCTCCAGAAGGCCATCCACGAGGCCGTACTCACCGGCGAAGGCTGGGAGCGGATTCCGAGGCAGTTCCGCGCGGCCGACACGCCGTGGTTCCAGAGCCTCCTGCAGTACGACCCGGCCAGGGTGCTCAAGGGCGTCAAGCAGCCACTGCTCTTCCTTCAGGGCGACCTGGACCAGCAGGTGCCGGCGCCGCATGCTGAGCGCCTCGGCACCCTCGCCAGGGAACTGCGCAAGTCCAGGTCCATCGAGGTGGTGATGGTGGAGGGCGTCAACCACCTGCTCGTACCGGCCACGACGGGCGAGGTGACCGAGTACGGCACGCTCGCCGACCGGAACGTGAGCAAGGACGTCATCGCCGCCCTCCGGACCTGGCTGGACAAGACGCTGGCGGCGCGCTGACGCCGCCAGGCCCGGCCGCGATGCCCGCACCCACCGTCATCACGGCGATCGACGACCTCCGGCGCTTCAGGGCGCAGGCCGGCGCCGCCCGGCAGGAAGTGGGCCTCGTGCCCACGATGGGGGCCCTCCATCGCGGGCACGCCACGCTCATCACAGAGTCCCGCCGCCGGGACGCGCTGACCATCGTGAGCATCTTCATCAACCCGCTCCAGTTCGACCGCCGGGAGGATCTGGACCGCTATCCACGGACGCTGGAGGCCGACCTGGCCGTCTGCGCCGACCTGGGCGTGCACGCGGTGTTCGCACCAACACCCGCGGAGATGTACCCGTCGCCTCCGGAAGTCTCCATCGAGGTCGGCCGGCTCGCCGACCACCTGTGCGGGGCCTCCAGGCCCGGGCACTTCGCCGGCGTCGCCACCGTGGTAATGAAGCTGCTGCAGCTCGTGCAGCCGCATCGGGCGTACTTCGGCGAGAAGGACGCCCAGCAGCTCGCCATCGTGCGGCGGCTCGCCTCCGACTTCAACGTGGCGACGGAGATGGTGGGCCTCCCGACGGTTCGCGACGCGGACGGCCTGGCCCTCAGCTCCCGCAACACGCGGCTCTCACCCGATGGCCGGCGGCGGGCCCTGGCCCTCCCGCGCGCCCTGGCCACGGTGCGCGAGGCCATCCGGGGCGGGGCAACGGCCACTGCAGCCGCGGCCGCCGGCCGGGCCACACTGCCGGCCGACCCGGACCTGCGCCTGGACTACCTCTCGGTCGTCGATCCCGGCACGATGCAGCCCGTGGACGCCGTCACCGGGCCCGTCCTTGTCGCCGGGGCCCTGTGGGTCGAGGGCGTCCGCCTGATTGACAACATGACGGCGGCCCCGGAGCAGGTAGAGTAGGGGCAGCGGGACCGCACTCATGAAACTTCGCCTGATCTGCAAATCGAAGATCCATCACGCCACGGTGACCGGCGCCGACCTGAAGTACATCGGCAGCATCGGCATCGACCGAGACCTGATGGACCTCACCGACCTCGTCCCCGGCGAGCAGGTGGCGATCTGGAACGTCAACAACGGCCAGCGGATCGAGACCTACGCGATTCCCCTGCCCCGGAAGTCCGGCCAGATCGTGGTCAACGGCGCGGCCGCCCGGCACTTCCACGTGGGGGACACGATCATCGTCGCCGCGTTTGCCGTGACGGACGAACCCGTGGCGCCGCGCATGATCGTGGTGGACGAGCAGAACCGGCTGAAGATGGAGCTGCCGGCCCACGACGTCTCCGAGCTGAACATGGAGGTCCTCTCCGGCCGCTGACGGCCGGACGACCCCGCCTCCCTAGGACAGCGGGAGGCGGATCCGGACCACGGCCCCGCCGGTGTCCGCGCGGTCCAGGGTGATGCGGCCGCCGTGGGCCTCCACCGCCGCACGCGCGATCCACAGGCCGAGCCCCGCCCCGCGCAGCGGTGGGTCGTCCGCGGCGGCCCCCGCCTGGACGAACTGGTCGAAGAGCCCGGCCGCCTGCTCCTCGCTCACGCCGGGCCCGCTGTCCACGATCGCCAGCACCACGCCGTCCCCGTCACGCGCCGCCGACACGCGAATCGCGCCGTCGATGGGCGAGAACTTCACCGCGTTGTGGAGCACGTTGACCAGCGCCTGGTGCAGGCGCAGGGGATCCACCGTCACCTCGAGGCCCTCTCCACCGGTGACGGTCACCGTCTGGCGGCGCTCTTCGGCCAGGACGGCCACCACGTCCACGGCGTCAGCGAGCAGCCGCGGCACGGCCACCCGCTCGAGCCGGAGCGTTGCGCCGCCGGCGTCCACACGGGCCAGGTCCAGCAGGGTGTCGGCCAGGCGGGTAATCCGGTCGACATCCTCCAGCATGCTCCCGATCACCTCGCGGTACTCCTCGGGCGTCCGGGACCGCTCCAGGCCCACCTCCCCGACCACCCGCATGGCCGCCAGCGGCGTCCGCAGCTCGTGGGAGGCTTCCGCGGTGAAGCGCTTGAGCCGATCCACGGCGCGGGCGATGCGGTCCAGCAGGCCGTTGAACACACGGGCCAGGCCCGCCAGTTCCTCGTCCACGCCCGTCACCGGGAGGCGTTCGTGGAGGTGCCGCGCGGACATCTGCTCCACCTGCGCCGCCATGGCGTCGATGGGCCGCAGCGCCCGCCGCGTCAGCTCCCAGGCCGCCACCGCGGCGATCAGGAGCATCACGCCCAGCGAGAGCAGCGTGTCGACCACCCAGTCACGGACGCGCTGGCTGACCGGCCCGGTCGGGTAGGCCATCCGCAGCAGCGCCTGATGCCCGCCCTCGAACGTCCGCACGCGGCTCGCCAGCAGCACCGGCGTGCCGTCCTCGAGCGAGGACTCCCGCTCCGTCACGCCGTCCACGCCCTCCCCGGGCTGCGGCGGCTCGTCGCGCAAGCCGACGCCGAGGCGGTCGGCCCGGTAGAGCAGCTCCCCGGTGGGCGCGAGGATGTCGAAGTACCGGTCCACGGTGTACCGGGAGTCGACCGGCGGGGTCAGCTCCGCGCGCAGGTAGGGATGGCCGTACCCGTCGAACACCACCACGCTCTCCAGCGTGGCAAGGTCCAGGACCACCTGACGGCGCAGCTCGCCGCGCAGCTGCGTGTCCATCACCACCGCGGTGCCCACCACGAACACCAGCACCGTGGCGGTGACGAGCCCGAGGAAGGTCAGCGTGAGCCGGACCTTGAGCCGGCGGACGGTCACCGCCACCTAGCCGTCCCCGTCCCGCAGCACGAAACCCACGCCGCGGACCGTCTGGAGCAGCGGCCGGTCGAACGGGTCGTCCAGCTTGCGCCGCAGGCGGGCCACGTGGACGTCGATGACGTTGTCGATGGGCGTGTAGCGCACCACGGTCTTCCACACGTCCCGGGCGAGCATCTCGCGCGAGACCACCCGCCCTCCGTGGCGCAGCAGGTACTCGAGCAGCTCGAACTCCCGCGCGGTCAGGTCGAGCGGTCGCCCCGCACGGCTCACCTGGCGGCGCGGCACATCCATGACCAGGTCGCCCACCTTCAGGACCAGATCCGTGTCGGCCGGGCCGCGGCGCAGGAGCGCCCGGACCCTGGCGAGCAGTTCCGGAAAGGCAAAGGGCTTGACGAGGTAGTCGTCCGCGCCCGCGTCCAGGCCCCGGACGCGGTCGTCCACCGTGTCGCGCGCGGTAAGCAGCAGCACGGGCGTCGTGATGCGCCGCTCCCGGAGGGCGGATAGGATGGCCAGGCCGTCACGGCCCGGCAGCATCACGTCCAGCAGGAGGATGTCGAAGTGCTCCGTCGTGGCGAGGGTGAACCCCTCCTCGCCCGAGGTCGCCACCCGCACCTCGTACTGCTCGGCCTCAAGGCCGGCGCGCACCGCCTCGGCCAGCTTGGCCTCGTCCTCGACCACCAGGATCCGCACACCCGTACTCATAGCGCACCCGGCACGGGGCCAGACCTGACAAGTTCCTGACGCACGGCGGCCCCACGGTAGCAGAGGCCCGCGGCGCCCGGTCAGGCCCGGATCAGCTCCACGAACCGCCGGACCACGCGCGCCACGTCCGCCTCGCCGACCACGAACTCGCCCGCCGCCGCACGGCGCTCGAGGTCGAACAGGCTCCAGCCCACGGCGCCCTGTGCGGGCGGGTCGTACCTCGGCACCATGTGGACGTGCAGGTGCCGCACCTTCTCACCCAGCGAGGCCGTGTAGACGCGGACCGCGGCGGTCGCGGTTCGCACGGCCTGCTCCGAGCGGCGCAGCATCGGCCCGAAGGACGCCGCCTCGGCGTCGGTCAGGTCCGCTGGCTCGGCGCAGTGGCGGCGCGTCTGGAGGATGAACCAGCCGGCCAGCGCGTAGGGCGGTGGCATGTGCCGGACGATCCAGAGGTCGTCCTCGTAGAGCAAGCCATGAGGCGTCTCCACGCGCCCGGCGTTGAGGCCGCAGATGAGGCAGGAGGGGTCGTCCATTCGGGTACAGTTACACGACTATGACGAGGCGTGCCGTCGCGCTGGCCCTCCTGGCCGCCGCCGGGCCCGTGACCCAACCTGTGCGGGCGGCCGAGCCGCCGAAGGCCATCACCGTCGTCGAGGGGATCCGCGTGGGGCACCACACCCTGCCGCGCCGGCCGACCGGGTGCACCGTCGTGCTCGTGGACGGGGACGGGGCGGTGGGCGGAGTCGCCCAGCGGGGTGGCGCACCAGGCACCCGCGAGACGGACCTGCTCACACCCGGCAATCTCGTGGACCGGGTCAACGGCATCGCGCTGGCCGGCGGCAGCGCCTTCGGCCTGGACGCGGCGACCGGCGTGATGCGCTGGCTCGAGGAGCACAAGCTCGGATTCCAGGCGGGCGTGGCCCGCGTGCCGATCGTGCCGGCCGCCGTCATCTTCGACCTCACCGTCGGCAGCCAGCCCACCATCCGTCCCACCGCGGACTGCGGATACCGCGCCGCCGCAGAAGCCCGTTCCGGCGCCGTCGCGGAGGGCAGCATCGGCGCCGGTGCCGGCGCCACCGTCGGCAAGCTCGGCGGCTTCACCCGACCGCGCAAGGCCGTGCCGATGAAGGGCGGCGTGGGCACCTCGGGCGTCGTCCTGCGGGGAGGCCTCGCCGTCGGTGCGCTGGCGGTGGTGAACGCCGTGGGGGATGTGATCGACCCGGCCACCGGCCGCGTCGTGGCCGGGGGCCTGCGGCCGGACGGGAGCCTCGTGGACGCGCGGACGCTCGTCCGTAC
>JAYQOZ010000096.1:0-7977 GCA_038145035.1 Gemmatimonadaceae bacterium
CCCTCAAACGCCACCGCCAGCGAGGCGGGGTCGTGCAGGTCCGCCGACACGCGCTCGACCGAAGGTGGGACCGGCCCATGGAGGAGGTCCGGCCAGCCCTCCAGGCAACGCACGGCGTACGACCGCAACGCCAACAGTGGCAGCAGCTGGCTCCCGACCCAGCTGCTGCCTCCCGCCACCAGGACCGTCTCGGTCACCGTCACGCGTCGCTTCGTCTCCTCCCGGCGTCCTGGGCCACGGCTCGCCTCGCGGCGCGCCGGACCGGGGCTTTGCAAAGGTACCGCAGGATTCACGGTGGCTGCATGCAACACGCCCGCCAGCCAACAAGCGCAGCGTCGCCTTGACAGGCGATGCCCGCCGCCGTACCTGATAAGTCATTCTCCTTCCGCATGGATCACGGATGCAGCACCCGGATGACCACGCGTGACACCGCTGCGCTATCGCCCCCTCGACACCGCGGGCGTGCATCCATTTGCGCTTGTCGCCGGCGACGATGCGTCCGGAGAACGCTTCCCGTTCGCCGACCGGATCGAGATCGGTCGGTATGAACCCGGCGCGCCGATGGACGACGGGCGGGTGCTGGTGGAGGATTCTGCCGTCTCGTCGGTCCACTGCGTCGTCGTGCGTGATTCCGAGGGACGGCTTCTCGTGCGGGACTGCAGCCGGAATGGCACGTGGATGGACGAAGCACGCCTCATCCCCAATCGCGAGCAGGAGATCCGGCCCGGCCAGACACTGCGGGTCGGCCCGGTGCTGACCTTCCGCCTCGTCGGGGATGCCACCGTCCCCGGCACCGGCACCGTACCTCGCCCGCTGCGGCGTGGCACGGTCGCCCTCCCGACAAAGCAGCAGATGGCGTTGCTCGTGGGTGACGTGCGTGGGTATACGACGCTCCTGACCTCCCTCCCGGCTGCCGAGCTCCAGGCGGCGGTGTCCGGCGTGTTTGCGCACCTCGTGACGACGATCCGGTCACTTGGCGGGCAGGTGAAGGAGTATCAGGGGGATTCGATCCTGGCCTTCTGGGAACGCCGGGGGGAGGAGAGCCCGGCCATTCCGGCCTGCCGCGCGGCGCTGGCGCTCGAGCGGCACCTGAAGGCCCTTGCTGCGGACCGCAGCCTCTGGCCCTTCCCTGACAAGCCGCTACGGATGGACTGGGCGGTGACCACCGGCCAGGTGTCGGTCCATGTCGTCGGTGCCGATCGACCCGAGGAACTGTCGCTGGTGGGGGAGCCGGTGGTGCTGGCGTACCGGCTCGAGAAGAAGGCGGACGACCGCATCGGGTCGCTGCTCACCTGCGCGCGTACACAATTGGAGGCCGAGCAGCGCTTTGCGTTCGCCGATGTTGGGACGCTGAGCCTCAGTGGGTTCGACGAGCCGGTGCGCGCCTTCCGCCTTCTCGGAGAACTCGGCGGTCCCGCCGGCCGGAGCGCCACCCGGGAAACGCCCGCGATACGCCCCTGACGGACCCGGGGCGAGCCGCTACTGCTGCGTGATGAATCCGCAGGGACAGAGGTCCACGCACTTGCCGCAGCGCAGGCAGCGGTCCAGGTCCAGGGCGAAGTAGGCCCCCGGGGCCACCTCCCCGAGCTTCGTGAACCCCCCCGCATTGCAGTACATGAAGCACTGCTCGCAGCCATAGCAGTGTCCGCACGAGAAACAGCGGCTCACCTCCTCCAGGAATGCCTCCTCGCCGATCGTGCCCTGCAGCTCGCCATCGGGATCGATCTGCCAGGTGTCGGCGGGACGTCGCGGCAGCGGTGTCGGCAACACGGACGCGTAGAAATCCGGCTTCACCTCGCCGGGACGCAGCGGGAGCTTCTTCCCATTCACGGGGCTGGGAAGTTCCTGGAGCCGATGGTGCACCGCCTCCGCCGCCCGGCGCCCGTGCTGGATGGCCCGAGCCGCCGTCCCGAGCCCCAGCGTATCACCGCCGGTCCAGAGGCCGTCACCGAATTCCGGGTCGGCGGCCCAGACGGAGCCAGGAAGCAGGTCGCCCGCGCCCAGCCAGTCCGGCTGCTGCGACACCGCGGCGATGATTGCCGTCGCCGCGAGTTCGTACTCCGAACCCGCAACCGGGACGGGGGCCCGTCGCCCCGAGGCGTCCGGCGCGCCCAGCTCCAGGCGCCGAACCACCAGCCCCCGAACCGCCCCGGCGTCCCGCTGCACCTCCACTGGCGCCACGAGGTACTCGATCCGGACCCCCTCGGCGAGTGCATCCTCCACTTCCGCGTCGATGGCCGGCATCTCGGCCCGGGTCCGGCGGTACAGCATGGTCACGTTGGCGCCGGTGCGGCGTGCGGCGCGCGCGGCATCCACCGCGGTGTTCCCGCCCCCCACGACGATCACCTGCGTTCCGAGGGTCACCGCCTCGCCACGGTTCACCCGCGCCAGGTACTCCGTGCCGGTCCAGGTCCCCTCGCCATCCTCTCCGGGAATCCCCAACGTGAGGCCCCGCCCGGCCCCGATGCCCAGGAAGAGCGCAGCGTGCCGCTCGCGCAGCTCGGCAAGGCGCACGTCACGGCCGAGCGCGGTCTCGAGCAGGATCTCGACGCCCAGCGCGCAGATGCGCTCGATCTCCCCCTCGAGAACGGCCTCCGGCAACCGGTACTGGGGAATGCCGTGATAGAGCATGCCCCCCGGCTTCGATTCCCGCTCGTAGATCGTCACCGGGTATCCGCGTCGTGCCATCTGATAGGCGAAGGAAAGCCCGGCGGGGCCCGACCCAATCACCCCCATCGACTGCGGACGGCTTCCGGGCGCGTCCAGCTGGGGGAGTGGAAGGTTCCGCGTCAGCGCCCAGTCACCGAGGAAGCGCTCCAGGGCGTTGATCTCGACTGCCCCGTCCGTGCCAGCGCGGCTGCAGTCGCTCTGGCACGGATGTGGGCAGACGCGCCCCATGACGGCCGGGAACGGGTTCGCCGCGGTCAGGTGGCGCCAGGCCCGGGTAAACGCCTCCTCATCCGACAAACCCAGCTTGCGACGCTGTGCGACGATGCCGATCCACCCGCGCACGTCCTCCCCGCTGGCACAGCCTGCGCAGCAGGGCGCCTCCCGCTCCGCGCGCAACGGCTGGATCATCGACGCCTGAAGCGCCGTCAGCCCTTCCGGCAGAACCCCGCGTTCCGGCGTCATCTACCGTCTCCGCTGCGCCGCGACGTCTTTGACCGGCGCTCTCCCTGCCTCCGCTCCCGGACCCCACGACGCTCCCCCGCCTTCTCCGTCAACGCACGGACCCGCTGCGACATGTGCCGGAGGAGGTTGAAGGCGATGGACGGGTCCTCCTGCACGCGGCGCAGGAACGTCCGTCGGTCGATGGTGAGCACGCGTGCGGGCCCCAGCGCCCGGACCGTCGCCGATCGGACCTCCTTCTCGAAGACCGCCATCTCGCCGAACACGGCCCCCGGCTCCATCACGCCGATCCGCACCTCGGCACGGCCATCCGCCCCGCCGGTGAGCACCTCGAGCCGTCCTTCCTGCAACGTGTACATGCAGTCGCCGACCTCGCCCTGACGGACCACGACCTCGCCGTCGGCGTACACGCGGCCCAGCGCGCTGTCACTCATGCGATGCCTCCTCTGGCGGCCACGCCATCCCACCGGGAAGGTTCCCCGCCGCCACGTGCCACGCGAGACTCGCCGGGAATGTCGGTCGGAGCGTGCGTCGCAGCACATCGTTGTACGGGGCGCTCCCCGTGAAGACGTCCCAGAGCACGCTGCTCATCCGCTGCGAGGACTGCGCATCGGCCTGCTCGCGTCTGGTCATCCGGAGCACCCCGCGGCGCAGGGGCTTGACCTTCTGGATCAGGTGGGTCACGCCGAAGATCAGCTTCGCGATCGTGTTGTCGACGTCGAGCGCCCTGCAGGAGGGCCAGAAGTGCCGCTCGAAGTCCTTCGCCGAGATGCCGTGGAACACCGCGGTCCCGGCAGCCGCCTTCGCGGTCCGATAGGCGGAGCCGAGGCCGTCCTTGTACAGGCGGGCAACCCCGGCGTCACCGACCCACACCATGCGGTCACCATACGGTCGGGTGGCGGCGTCGATGTTGATCCGCGGATAGCAGTGGCAGGCCATCGGCGGGACAACGTCTCCCGGGAAGCACCGCCGGACCTCCGGCGTGGCCAGGAACTGCTCCACCAGCGCATCATCGAGGGCCTCGCCCAGCATCGCCAGCGTCACGAACTCGCCCTTGGGAATCAGCGCGGCGAAGGTCAGCCGTGGGATGTCGAGCAGGAAGACGTGCATGGCATTCCCGAACCACTCCGCGACGCGTTCCCGGCCAAGCCGGAACTCGCAGATGAACGTCTTCATCGTCTTCGGGGCGACGTAATCCTGCGGGGCGTTGCTGATCTGAACGAGGGCCTGGCTGTTCACCCCCGCCGCCATTGCCACCAGGGCATAGTCGGCGACCGTACCGTCACCGCAGACAACGCGTGGCCGCCCGTCGTCCCATTCGACCGCCTGCACCAGCTTGCGGATCACGGTCGCCCCCTGGGCCTCAGTCAGGTCGAGGAGATGCCGGTCGAACCCGGACACCTCGACCGCCTCCGACTCGCGCGGGCCGTTGCCCCGGTAGACGGCGGCAATCCGCTTCTCCTCCAGGGGGGCCTGGATCCGGACGTCCCCCAAGTCGGTGTGCAGCACGTACGAGTCGATCCCCCGCTGCACGACCGTCGGCGGCAGGTTGATGCCCTCGGTCGCCAGGATTTGCACGAGCGACTCCGAGATGATCCCGCCACAGTGGTTGCAGCCGGCCGGTCCCCGGTGCGTAAATCGCCGCGGTTCATAGATGTCGACCGCGAGGTCGAGTCCCACGGACTCGGCCATCTTCAGGAGGAAGAAGCTGAAAAAGGTGCCGGCCGGTCCGCCGCCGATCACGGCCACGCGCGAGCCGTCACCCAGGCTCAGCGAACTAGTGGTCGCTGTGTCCGTGAAGTAGGTACCGAGGTCCCTGGGTTGGAACAGAGGGGACATACGGGGCTCGGGACGCCGCAGGGCGGCGCCCATGCGTGCGAGGAATCAGACTTCCCATCAGCTGCACTTTTCAGTATAGGGCGCGCGGGCGGAGGGCGCCAGCAAAAGCGGCGAGCGCCACGGGGCGGTTCGAGGCTCAGCGATGGTCGCGGAGGCCACGCGTAGGGGAATGACCTACTGCAATCCCGCGCGGCGACGCCGGCTCCATCACTCGCGGATCGCGCCGGTGAGGAGGCCTAGGAAGCGGACGTCGTCGAACTGCGGGCCAACGCTGTTACCGAAGCGCACGACGACCATGTTGCGCGACGGGATGATATACAGGCGCTGCTTGAACGCGCCGGCGGCGGTGACCATGCCCTCAAGGCCGGGGACCGTCTCCATGGCGCCGAAGTCGTTACGCAACTGATCGATCTCGCCGCGCAGCGAATCGCTGATGGGGACGTTGAGCCACCAGGTCAACCCGTAGGCCGGGTTCGCCTCGGTGCCGCGCAGCATCTCGGCCACGCCCTCGGCGGGGAGCAGCTGCGTGCCCTCCCAGTCGCCGCCGCGGCGGATGAGCTCGCCGAACTTGGCCCACTCGCGCGCGTTGAGATATGCGCCGGAGGGCAGCTGCGGCTGTCCCTGGCTGAGCCCGCGCCAGAAGCCCGTGCGGATTCCCACGGGATCCAGGATGCGCCGTTTGAGGTAGGCGCCGACGGTCTCGTTCCGCGATGCGAGCTTGCGACGGAGCACCTCACCAAAGATCTGGAACGGCGCGGCACCATACTGGAAGCGCTCGCCCGGCGCCGCCGATACCTGCGCTGTCACGGCCTCGGCGTAGCTCGGCGGATCGAGACTGAGCTGACCTTCGACGCCGCTGGTGAGCGTGAGCAGCTGCCGGATCGTAATCGCGCTGCGGGCGGGATCCTGCGACCACTCGTGCAGCGTGGCCGCAACGGGCTCGTCGAGCGTGAGCAGGCCATCGGCCTGGGCGGCAATCGCCAGCGCACCGGCGAAGCTCTTGGTGCCACTGGCGAGCAGGTGCGTGCGCGCGGCCGACGTGTTCCGCGGGTACTGCTCGAACACGACCTTGCCGTCCACCATGACGAGCACGGCATCGCCCCGCTCCTCTTCGGAGTAGTTGGCGGCCCGCTGGTAGGGGGTCGTCGCCTGGGCGGCGAGCGTACCCGCGGCGGCCACGAAGGTCGCGGCGACCGCCACATACATTAGGCGCGTGCGAGACAGAATCCGCATCGTAGGCCCTAATATCGCCCCGGCCCCGGGCTCAGGGACACCCGTGGCCCGCCGAGTGCTGCTCGCCGCGGCGCTCGTCGCCGCCTCCTGCGGGAGACCGCCGGACCCCGTGGATCCGGGCTTCCCGTTGCGCAACATCGCTGCGCGCGCACCGGGACCCCGCGTCGCACTCGTCGCCGGGGTGCACGGCGGACTGGTCGATGGCAGCAGCACGCGCCAAAGGATTCACGGCGACCGCGACGGGATCGTGCTGCATCAACGCCTGGCCGGGCGGGTCAGCCGCGAAACTCCGCTCGTGATTCTCGGCGTTCCCCCAGACGCACCACGGTCGCCGCAGGGCCGGTAAAGGCCCCACGACGACCGCAGGTACTGAACTCCTGACTGTCTACGGACAGCGCGCGAGCGCGACCGGACAGGCCTCGGGGTTCGGAACTGGTGCCGAGCCCGCCGCACCGATGCCGCCGAACGTGTAGTTGACCATCTGCAGCGTGGAGAGCTCCGATCCTGGAATCGGGAGGTGCAGCGGCGTGCCTTCGGGCAGCGTCTGCCAGCCACGCGCGTCAAAGAACGCCGTCACGCCATCCACGCCGATGCCCTCGATGCCCTTTTCATAGCGCAGGGCATCCCAGAGGCTGCCGCAGTCGCCGCTGAGCTTCCGCGGTACGCAGCCCGGCGCATCGGGCGGGCCATCGATCGTGACGCCCGGCAGCTGGCCATTGGCGACACGCGTCGCATTGATGAGCGGCACGGCGTTGTCGGCGAAGCCGGTGCGAATCAGCGCCTCCGCGCGAAGCAGGTTCATCTCCGTCACCAGCACCGCCGGCATCGGGCTGTCCTGCCAGCTCGTGCCCGTCCCGTAGCGACGGAAGTAGTACCACGAGTAGCGCCAGGTCCCGCGGCTTGCGGCGAAGATGTTGTTCAGGTTGTAGCCGACGTAGATGCCCGGCGTCGACGGCCCGCCCGCGCCCTGGATGCGGCGATCCTTCGTGCGCATCTGGAAGGCCACGCGGCTGTTGAGCGTGGTATTCACCCAGTTCACGAACCCGTTGGTGGAGTCAGCCGGTCCGATGAGCCAGTAGTTCGGGCGCCCGAAGTCCGACGGCCGTGACGCCGTGCGCACGCGGGCGGTGAGGCGCTTCCAGTCGTCCCAGAGCACGTCCACCTGCCCGACCGGTGCGAAGTCCGTGGTGATGCCGGCGTCGAGCCGCGTAATCACGGCCCCCCAGTTCACGGCCGCGCGCTCGGCCGGTGTGCGGGCGCCGTAGACCATCAGCTTTGCCGCGAAGCTGTTCGCCAGCTTGATGAAATCGTCGCGGGTCATTGGCGTATAGAACCATCCGTCCGCGGGGAAGCTGAAGTTCTTCTCCTGCGCGGTGGTGATGGCCTCGTCCAGCATGGCGATGGCCGCCGTGATGACCTCGTCGTACGGACGCGCGACGGGCACGGTGAGCGTGTCGAGGTCGAGATCCTCGTCGGCGATGAACGCCTTGTCGAAGTACAGGCCGAGGTATCCGTGGGACACGCCCTGCATGAACTTCGCGAAGGCCCGCGCCCGGACGGTGGTTGCGGTGTCCGTGATGATCAGCCCCGCATCGATGGCCTTGATGGCATCGGTCACGGCCGAGTTGGTCCGGTACAGCGTGAACCAGGGCAGGTCGTTCACGTTGCGCCGGTTGTTCGCCGGGCTGTTGTTCCAGGCGCCGCGCGCTCGGCCGGTGTGCGGGCGCCGTAGACCATCAGCTTTGCCGCGAAGCTGTTCGCCAGCTTGATGAAATC
>JAYQOZ010000097.1:0-1969 GCA_038145035.1 Gemmatimonadaceae bacterium
TCGCCCCGCTGGCATCACCAGCCCGCGAGAACCGCCGCTACTTCCCCTCGTCCAGCTCCGCGTCCACGGTCTCCTCGCCGGCGCCGATCTGGCGCGGCTTGGCGGGTGAACCCGACGGCAGCAGCCCCATCTTCTGCTTGAGTGCCAGCAGCTGCTGGTCGGCGGTGGCCGCGCCGGCCGACTTCTCGAGGCGCTTGAAGTCGCCCGCAAGCCGATCGCCGCTGAACTCCTCGTCGATCTCATTGCTGGCCTTCAGCATGCGCTCGTTCTGCCCGATCTTCTCCTCCATCCGCGCGAAGGCCTCGAAGGCGCTCTTCTCGCTCATGGAGGACATCGTCTCGGAGATCTTCTGCTGCGCCTGCGCGCGCCGCTGACGGGCGAGAAGCAGGTTCTTCTTGCGCTTCGCTTCCTGGATCTTGTCGTTCAGGTCGCGCAGCGAGTTCTTGAGCTTCTCGGTCTCCAGGACGTGCGCCTGCCAGGTCGTCTCGAGCGTCTGGGCGTGCTCCAAGTGCTCCTGCTGGCGGAGCAGGGCCTGCTTGGCGAGGTCGTCGCGGCCTTCCTTCACGGCGAGCATGGCCTTGGCCTCCCAGTCCTGGGCCTGCTTGTACTCGCCCTCGAACTGGTCCTTCAGGCGCTTCTCGTCGGCGATGGCGGCGGCCACCTGCTGCTTGGCGCGCGCCAGCTGGTTCTGCATGTCCACGACAATCTGGTCCAGCATCTTCTCCGGATTCTCGGCACGCGAGATCAGGTCGTTGATGTTGGACTTAAGCAGTGAGGCAAGTCGGTCAAAGATGCCCATCGTCAGCGGGCCTCGCGGTAGGTGGCGAGCTCGCGGAGGTGGCCGGCGAGCGAGAGCGTGAGGCTTTCGTACGAGGCAAGGAACTCCTCGTAATCGAGGTGGGAGAGCTCGAGCGCCTCGGTGAGCACGACCTCATTTCCCTGGATCCCGTAGGAGCCGTGGAGGAGGTCGGTGGCATTCAGTTCGAGCAGGCGGCGGCAGAGCTTGGCCGTGCCAGTGCCGTCCGCCGGCAGGTCGAGGACCTTCACCCGCAGCACGACCACCGGCGGCGAGTGATGCACCACAACGGTAAGATCGAGCGCGCCACCCGGGTGCACCTTCCAGAGCCCGGGCTCGAGCTCCTCATAGGACGCGCCTTCGCTGGCGAGCCGGCCGAGAAATCCTTCGATCTGTTCAGGCGTGACCATACGGCTCCAATCGAGAGGTCTGTGGTCAGGACGGATTTCCGTACACCGAAGTTTCAGCGCTTGGGAGGGTTCTGTCTAGGGACACATGGGGAACGGTGAACGGAGCGAGGCCGCGCGGCATCGCCCTGCTCCTCGCTCCTCGCTCCCCGCTCACCGCTTCTTCAGCTCCACCAATCGCTCCCGTGCGAGCCGGCGCCCCGTCGGCGTTGCCGCCAGCCCGCCGCCCGCCGTCTCGCGGTAGCGCACGTCCATGCTCCGGCCGATCTCGCCCATCGTGTCGATCACTTCATCGGCGGGGATCGCGAAGGTGATGCCGGCGAGGGCCATCTCGATGCCGGCGAGCGCGATGGCCGAGGCTGTGGCGTTGCGGAACACGCAGGGGAGTTCCACCAGGCCGCCGAGCGGATCGCAGACGAGCCCGAGCGTGCCCTGCTGGGCGAGGGCGACGGCGGTGCCGGCCTGCGTTGGGCTGCCGCCGAGCATCTCGGTGGCGGCGCCGGCGGCCATGCCGGCGGCGGCACCGGTCTCGGCCTGACAGCCGCCCTCGGCGCCTGAGAGCGAGGCGCGCTGTGCGACCACGGCGCCGATGAGGCCGGCCGTTGCCAGGGCATCGATCAACTGGTCATCCGTGCAGTCGTGCCGCTCGGCCAGCCCAAGCAGCACGCCCGGGAGCACGCCCGCGCCGCCCGCCGTCGGCGCGGCGACGATGACTCCCATAGCCGCGGTCACTTGCTGCCCGGCCCGGGCCCGCATCAGCACAACG
>JAYQOZ010000097.1:1979-7900 GCA_038145035.1 Gemmatimonadaceae bacterium
CATCGCTAAACCCCGGGCCGGCGAGCGGGCCCGCGGGACCGGCGCGCAGCTTGGCGGCATCGCCGCCCACGAGTCCGGACGTGGAGCGCAGATCGCCGGTGAGGCCCTGCTCCACCGCGTGGCGCATCACGGCGAGGGCGCGGCCTAGCGCCGCGCGGATGTCGTCGACCGTGCGGCCCTGGTCGCGGGCCTCCATCTCGAGCGCACACTCGGCCAGCGTCCGGCCCTGGCGCTCCGCATCCGCGATGGCTTCGGCGAGGGAGTGATACATCAGCTGCCCACCTTGTCGATGCGGTGCGTCCAGCGCACCCAGGGCAGCGCCTTGAGCGCCGCGCCAACCTGGTCCTCGGGGCGTTCGTCCACCTCGATGACCATGAAGGCGTCGCCGCCGCGGTGCTTCCGCGAGAGACGCAGCGTCGCGATGTTCACGCCGCTGTCGCTGAGGATGGTCGCGATGCGCGCGATGCTGCCCTTCACGTCCTCGGCCACCATCACGATGGTGTGGTGCGAGCCGTCGACCTCGACCGGGTAGCCGTCGATCTGCGACACGCGGATGCGACCGGCGCCAAGCGAGGCACCGAGCATCACGTGGTGTCGGTGCTCCCGCGTGACCGTGATGCGCACCGAGTTCGGGTGCACCTCGGGTTCCTCGCCCAGGCTGGTCTTCTCGAAGCGCCAGTCGAGCCCTTCCCGGTCCATGATGGTCAGCGCATCACGCAGGCGCTCGTCGTCGGGACGGAAGCCCAGCAGGCCACCGACAATGGCCTTGTCGGTGCCGTGCCCCTCTCCGGTACGGGCGAAGGAACCGTGCAGTTCGATGAGTGCCGTTTCCGGCGTGCCGGCCACGAGGTCTCGGGCCACGAGGCCCAGGCGGCAGGCGCCGGCGGTGTGGCTGGAGGACGGCCCGACCATCACGGGGCCGATGATATCGAGAATGGAGACCATGGGTGTTCCCAAGTTAGCTACCATGGAAAGATGTCACGTGCGTTCGTGAACGAGGACCACGAACCGCCCCGGCAGACGGGGCGCTACGAGCTGCCGGACCGGAATGCGCCCGACTTCGCCGCCGCCGCGGCCCGGATGCTGCTCGAGGCAGCCCGGGTCAGCGAGATCGACGACTGCGAGCGGGCCACCGGCCTGCGCTGGGCCGATCCGGCCCTGGCCGGGGAGGTCCGCAGGATCCTCGACGCGGCCGTGGCCGCCGGCGACGACCGGCTGGAGATCGTGGCGGAGCGATATCTCCGCGCCGTCGACGAGTCCTGACCCTTCACCGGGACGACAACCGGCTCAACATCCTGGGTCCCCGGGGACGTATACATTCCTGGGCCCTCCCCCCCGGACGGTTCCACGCGCAGTCCCTGCAGCTGTCGGACCCCCCTCCCTTCCCCCGCGACGCGCCGCAATGGCGGCGGTCATCACCGGAGTACGACGTGAGAGTGATTCGCTCCCTTCTGGGCCTTGGCCTGCTGCTGGCCAGCGGACTTGGTGCCCAGCAGACGTCCCGCACGGAACCTGTCACCGGCCTGCGCGACAACGGCACGGGCTACCATGCCCTGGTCGGCGCCACGGTCGTCACGGCCCCCGGCCAGTCGCTCGAGAACGCGACGGTCGTGATCCGTAACGGCCTGATCGTGGCCGTGGGCCGCAACCTGCCGGCGCCGGTCGGCGCCCGCGTCTGGGACCTCAAGGGCCAGACCATCTACCCGGGCTTCATTGACGCGCACGCCGACCTCGGCGTGGGCGAGGTGCCCGAGGGTGGCGACGTCGGCCCGACGCACTGGAATCCGCAGGTGCGCGCCTGGTTCAGCAGCACCGCCGCCTTTCAGGACGACAGCGTCCGCCGCTCCGGCCTCCGGTCACTGGGCTTCGGGACCGCCCTGGTGGTACCGAAGCAGGGCATCTTCCGCGGCAAGGCCTCGGTGGTGAACCTCGGCGACCTTGGCACGCGCGAGCGCGTGCTGCGCCCGGACCTGGTGCAGGCGGTCGGGTTCAATCGCTCATTCCAGCTGGGGGGCATGTACCCGAACTCGGCGATGGGCACCACCGCCCTGATGAAGCAGACCTTCATGGATGCGGAGTGGTACATCCGCGCCTGGGCCGCCTACGAGCGCAGCGGCCGCTCGATCCTGCCGCCGGAGACCAGCGAGGCGCTCGCCTCGCTCGGCCCCGTGGTGCAGGGCCAGCAGCCGGTGCTGTTCCAGACCACGAGCCAGGAGGAGTACCTCCGGGCGTTCAAGCTGGCGACCGACTACAAGCTCACGTCGTGGTTCCGCGGCAGCGGCGAGGAATACAAGCTGGTGGACCTGCTGAAGGGTCGCACGCAGCCGCTGATCATCCCGCTCAACTTCCCCGACGCGCCGGACGTCTCCGACCCCGAGGCGGCGCTCGGCATCACGCTGGCACAGCTCCGCCACTGGTACCTCGCGCCGACCAACCCGGCGAAGCTCTCCGAGGCCGGGGTCAGCTACGCCATCACGACCGACGGCCTCTCGTCGCTGAATCAGTTCCTACCGAACCTGCGCACCGCGGTCTCGCGTGGCCTGGCCCAGGACAAGGCCCTCGCCGCGCTGACGACCGTCCCGGCCGGCATGCTCGGCATCGAGCGCACGCACGGCAGCATCGCGGCCGGCAAGGTCGCGAACCTCGTCGTCGTCGACGGCAACCTCTTCACCGAGGAGTCGAGCATCCGCGACGTCTGGGTGCAGGGCACGCGCTACGGCGTGACGCGTCCGCCGCAGATCGACCCCCGCGGCACCTGGGCCATCGCCTCGGAGAGCTCGGACGGCTTCGCGGCCACGCTGCGCATCGAGGGCCCACTCAACCGCCCGCGCGGCACCATCGAGCTGGCGAACCGCCGGCCAATCACCCTGACCTCGGCGCGCATCGTGGCCGAGACGGGGCGGCTGGACGCCAGCTTCAACGGCGAGCAGCTCGGCTACCAGGGCGCCGTGCAGATCTCCGGCTCCGTGCAGGGCGAACAGTTCTTCGGCTACATGTCGCTGCCGAACGGCACCGACCCGGCCTTCCGCGGCTCGCGCACCGAGGCCTTTGAGGGTGCCGCCCGCGGCGCCGTCGCCTCGAAGGTCCCGGCAATCGACCTGCCGTGGCTGCGTCCGTCGATGGAGTTAGGCCGCGCCGCACCCCCGGAACAGCCGGCAGTGGTAGTAGTGCGCAACGCGACCGTGTGGACGCAGGGTCCGCAGGGCCGCATCGAGAACGCGGACCTGCTCGTGCGCGCCGGCAAGGTCGTGCAGGTGGGCCAGCGCCTCACGGCGCCCCGCGGTGCCGTCGAGATCGACGCCACCGGCAAGCACGTGACGCCGGGCCTGATCGACCCGCACACGCACACCGGCGTCAGCGCGGTGAACGAGAGCGGCTTCGCGATTGTCCCGGAAGTGCAGATGGGCGACGTTCTCGCCGTCGAGAACATCTGGATGTACCGCCAGCTCGCCGGTGGCCTCACGATGCAGATGGTGAAGCACGGCTCGGCCAATCCGATTGGCGGCGAGAACGTCTTCGTGAAGAACCGCTGGGGTGCGCTGCCCGACGAGCTCAAGCTCGAGGGTGCGCCTCGCACGGTGAAGTTCGCGCTGGGCGAGAACCCGAAGCGCAGCCCGAACCGCTATCCGAACACCCGCATGGGCGTGCAGGAGATCATCCGCGATCACTTCATGGCCGCCCGCGACTACCAGGCGGAGTGGGCGCGTTGGAATGCCGACCGCACGAAGTCCGGCATCCCGCCACGTCGCGACCTCCGGATGGAGGCGCTGGTGGACATCCTGAACCAGCGGCTGCTGGTGTCCTCGCACGGCTACCGCGCCGACGAGTTCCTGGCGCTGGTGCGCCTGGCCGAGGAGTTTGGCTTCCGCATCCAGACGCTGCAGCACGGCGTCGAGGCGTACAAGATCGCGACCGAGTTGAAGAACTCGGGCGTGGCCGCGGTGGTCTGGTCCGACTGGGGCGCCTTCAAGCTCGAGTCGTATGACGCCACGAACTACAACGCGCGCATCCTGATGGAAGCGGGCGTGGTCACCTCGCTGCACTCGGACGACGCCGAGATCTCGACCCGCATGAACTGGGAGGCAGGCAAGCTGCTGCGCTCCGGCGTGGGCGAGGAACAGGCGCTGTCCACCGTCACGTTGCAGTCCGCGAAGGCGATCGCCATCGACAACCGCGTCGGTTCGCTGGAGCCCGGCAAGGATGCCGATTTCGTAATCTGGAACGGCAACCCGCTGTCGCAGTTTACCAAGGCCGAGCAGACCTGGGTGGACGGCCGTCGCTACTTCTCGCTGGAGGAGGACGCGGCCCTGCGCGCCGAGGTCGAGCGCCAGCGCAACCTGCTCATCCAGGCCGTGATCACCGCGGGGGCCGCGCCGGAAGGCAACGCCGGGCCCGCCAACCGTCCGGGCCGCGGCCCGGGGAGCAACTAACATGAACGCGATGCAGCGAAGCTTCCTGGGTGCCGTCGCCCTCGTCGCCACGACCGCCACGGTCGCCGCGGCGCAGGTGCGCATGACGGTGCCGCCGCAGTCGCAGCCGGTGGTGCTGCGCGGCGCGACGATTCACACCGTGACCAACGGCACGATCGAGAACGGCACCATCGTCCTCGACAACGGCCGGATTGTCGCCGTTGGCCGCGACGTCGCCGTCCCGCGCGGCGCCGAGGTGGTCGACGTCACGGGCAAGCACATCTACCCGGGCCTCGTCGATGCCTACAGCACCGTGGGCATCACCGAGATCGGCGCGGTGGACGTGTCGAACGACATCAACGAGATCGGCGACTTCAACCCGAACGTGCGCGCCGAGGTGGCGGTGAACGCGGAAAGCCGGCACATCGGCACGACGCGCTCGGCCGGCGTCCTTGTGGCCTTCAGCACACCGGGGGGCGGCGTGGTCTCGGGCCTGTCCTCGGCGATGTCGCTGGAGGGCTGGACCTGGGAGGAGATGTCCATGAAGGGCGCGGCCGCGCTCAACGTGAACTGGCCGGACCCGAACGCGCGCCCGCGTCGCTTCGGTGGCGGCCCGCCGCCGGGCGCCTTCGGTCGCGGCGGTCCGCAGGCCCCGCCGAAGAGCTACGCCGAGCGTGTGCAGGAGCTGAAGGACTTCTTCGCCGAGGCGCGCGCCTATCGTGATGCGGTGGCGGCCGGCCAGCAGGTGCGCACGGACACGCGCTACGCGGCGATGATCCCGGCGCTGAACCGGGAGATCCCGGTGGTGGTGGCGGCCGAGGGCATCGCGCAGATCAACGATGCGCTGACCTGGGGCAAGGAGGAGAACCTCCGCCTGGTGATCCGCGGCGGTCGTGACGCCATCTACGTGGCGGACCGCCTGAAGGCGGAGAACGTGCCGGTGATCCTGACCTCGACGATGGCGGCGCCGGACCGACAGCAGGAAGGTTACGACGGCGCGTACGGCATGCCGGCGCGCCTGCAGGCGGCGGGCGTGAAGTTCGCGATCGCCGGTGGCGCGGGCGGCCTGTACTCGAACCGCCTCCCCTGGGAGGCCGGTGTCGCCGTGGCCTTCGGGCTCTCAGAGGAGGACGCGCTCAAGGCGGTGACGATCAACGCCGCCGAGATGATGGGCGTCGCGGACAAGGTGGGCTCGCTCGAAGTCGGCAAGCAGGCGACGCTGCTGATCACCACGGGCACGCCACTGGATATGATGTCGAACATCGAGCAGGCGTATATCCAGGGGCGCGAGATCAACATGAATGACATCCAGAAGCACTTCTTCGAGAAGTACATGGAGAAGGTGCGGCAGCAGCAGGGGAAGATTGCGATGTAACGGCTGTGCGGATGGATCTGTGTGGTGAGTTGTCTTACCACGGAAATACGGAGAGCTGCAGGTTCAAGGGGGCGGGGGGGGCGGGGTAGGGGGGGCCCCCGGGGGTGGGTTTTGTTGGGGGGGGGGGGGGGGCGGGG
>JAYQOZ010000098.1:0-7878 GCA_038145035.1 Gemmatimonadaceae bacterium
GCCCGCAGGCGCATTGGTGGGATCGGCCTCCACGAAGCTGGTGTCGAAACCCTTGGCCTTGAGCTGGTTCACGAAGGAGCCCTTGTCCACGGACTTCATGTACGCCTCCTTCGGCTCCACGAGCTTCCTCTCCACCAGGTCCAGCAGCGCGTCATTCATGGTAATCATGCCGAGCCGCTTTGACGTCTGCATGATGCTGGGGATCTGGAACGTCTTGCCCTCGCGGATCAGGTTCGAGATCGCCGGCGTCACCAGCAGGATCTCGCGCGCCGCCACACGGCCGCCTCCGATCTTCTTGCAGAGCACCTGTGAGACCACGCCCTTGAGTGATTCCGAGAGCATCGTGCGCACCTGCTCCTGCCGGTCGGCCGGGAACTGGTCAATGAGACGGTCGATGGTGCTGGCGGCCGTGGTCGTATGCAGCGTGCCGAACACCAGGTGGCCGGTCTCGGCCGTCTCGATGGCAATGCTCACCGTCTCGAGGTCGCGGAGCTCGCCGACGAGGATGATGTCGGGGTCCTCGCGCAGCGCGGCGCGCAGCGCGCTCTTGAAGGAGCCCGTGTGCACGCCCACCTGCCGCTGCGTGATGATGCAGTTCTTGTTCTCGTGCACGAACTCGATCGGGTCCTCGATCGTGATCACGTGGTCGGAGCGCGAGCGGTTGACGAGGTCGATCAGGCCGCAGAGCGTGGTGGACTTGCCCGAGCCGGTGGGCCCGGTCACCAGCACCAGCCCCTTGGTGAGATAGCAGAGGTTCTGCACTTCCTGCGAGACCCCGAGCTGGTCGGCCGTGACGATGGTGCTGGGAATGACGCGGAACACCGCCGCCAAGCCCTTGCGGTCGCGCAGCACATTGGCGCGGAAGCGCGCCACGCCGGCGATCTCGTAGGCGAAGTCGGTGTCATTGCTGTCGCGGAACTCCCTGGTGTTCCGCTCCGGCATGATGCTGTTCAGCAGCGACTCCATCGTCTCCGGATCCAGCTTGGGCTGGCCCTCCACGCGCTGCATCTCGCCGCTGCGGCGCAGGATCGGCGGCTCGGCGACACGCATGTGCAGGTCGGAGGCCCCCTGTTCCACCAGCAGGCGCAGGAGCTTCTCCATCGCTTCCTTGGCCTGCGCGGGATCGGCGGCAGCCGTCTTCACGTTGGGGATCTGCCCTGCCCTCACCGGCGCGTCGTGCGGCACCGCCACCCGCGCGAACATGCCGGTGGAGCGCTGGAACTCGCCCGCCGCATCCACCGCGACGTGCACCGTGAGCTTCTCCCCCTGGAGCATGACGCGCACCGCGAAGACCGAGTCCTCGCTGGTGTAGCGGAACGTGGTCGGCTGCTTCTCGTCCAGCACCTGCTGCGAGGGAGCGGGTGCGATCTCCCTGAGCAGCGTAACGATCTGCGCCGCGGACAGCGGCTTGGTGACAGGTCGCTCCTGCGACTCGACCAGCAGGACCGCGGCCGCACCCTCGGCAAGGACCAGTTCATCCGCGCGGTTGGACACCATCACGGAGAGGAGACGATCGAGCTGAGCCATCAGGTAGTGACCGGGGTGAGGGGGTCGGACAGGGGTTCGCAACAGGCCGCGAGCGGCTCGCCTTCAAGCTGGATGGTGACGTGTTGGATGCCGACGCGGCGCACCGCGGCGTGCAGGTCCTCCAGCACGCGCTGGTGGTCGCCGCTGGGGGCGATGGCGTGGGCACTCATCGCGACCACGCCAGATGTCAGGGTCCAGACGTGCAGGTCGTGCACCGCCTTCACCCCGCGTACCCCGGCGAGCGTGCGCCGCAGGGCCTCGACGTCCACGTGCGCCGGCGTGCTCTCGAGCAGCACGTCCACGGCCTCGCACACGAGGCGCCAGGCGCCACGCACGATCAGGATCGTCACGAAGATCGAGGCGACGGCGTCCGCCGGCAACCAGCCGAAGAGTCGCACGGCGAGGGCGGCGATGATCACGGCCACCGATCCGAGCAGGTCTGAGAGCACGTGCAGGTAGGCGCCGCGCAGGTTCAGGCTCCTGTCGGCGCTGCCGTGCAGCAACCAGGCGCTGAGGCCGTTCACGAGCAGGCCGCCGACCGCGATGCCGAGCATGAGGCCACCGCCCACCGGCTCCGGTGCCTGCAGGCGCTGCGCCGCTTCCCAGAGGATGAACCCGGACAGCACCAGCAGTACGGTGCCATTGATGAAGGCTGCCAGGATCTCCCATCGCAGGTAGCCGTAGGTCCGTTTGGGCGTCGCCGGCTGCCGGCTGAACCAGGCCACGAACAGTGACAGGGCCAGGGCCCCCACATCGGTGAGCATGTGGCCGGCGTCGGCGAGCAGGGCCACCGAGTTCGCCATCCAGCCGCCCACGAGCTCGGCCACGAAGAACAGCGCCGTGATGCCGCAGGCCCAGGCGAGCCGCGTGGTGGAGGCGCCGTGGGCGTGCCCCGCCGCATGGTCGTGCCGGTGGGGTTCGCCCTGGGCGTGCGGATGGGCGTGCGGATGGGCGTGCGTCACGCCGCCCCCGCGTGGGGGCTCCGGCTGGCGACTGATCTGGCAGTCGTCATACCTTTCGCTGATGTCGCGCCTGGTTTCCATCGTCGCCTTGCTGGCCCTCAATGCGTTCTTCGTGGCGGTGGAGTTCGCGCTCGTCCGGGCTCGCCGGTCTCGCCTGGAAGCCATGGTACGCGCCGGGGACCACTTCGCCCGCTTCGCGCTCACCGCGACTTCCCGTCGTAATCTCACCCGCGTGCTCTCCGCCGGCCAGTTGGGAATCACGCTGGCCTCGCTGGGACTGGGCTGGGTGGCCGAGGGTGCGCTGGGACACGCGCTGGAGCTCTGGGTGGGCAACCTGCCCATCCCCTTCGAGCCGGCGGTGCGCGTTGCCATCGGCGCGGCCATCGCACTGACGGTCGTCACCTACCTCCACGTCGTGTTCGGCGAGCTGGCCCCCCGGGCCCTCTCGCTCAACTATCCCGAGCAGTTCGCCAAGTGGCTGGCGCCGCCGATCCTCGCCTTCACCTGGCTCACCTGGCCGTTCATCTGGCTGCTCAACGGCTCCTCAAACCTCCTGCTCAAGGCCTTTGGCCAGCATGAGGTGACCGAGGAGGAGGCGCCGCACTCCCCCGAGGAGATCCGCCTGCTGGTGGAACGCGCCTCCGAGGGCGGGGCCCTGCCGATGAGCGATGCCGAGATCCTGGGCGGTGTCTTCGAGTTCTCGGAGAAGAACGCCCGCGAGGTCATGACACCGCGCACCAAGATCGTCGCCATCCCACTCGATTCCTCGCTCGACGAGGCGGTGGCAGTCGTGGTCGAGGCGGGGTTCTCGCGCTATCCCGTGTTCCGGGAGACGCTCGACGACATCGTCGGCATGGTACACGCCAAGGACCTGCTCAAGACCCTGCGCAGGCCGCCCGCGGACTTCACGCTGCAGCAGATCGTCCGGCCGGTGCACGTGGTCCCGGGCTCCCGCGAGGTGGAGGAGGTCCTGGCGGACTTCAAGCGCCGCAAGGAACACCTCGCCGTCGTGCTCGACGAGTTCGGCGGCACCGCCGGCATGGTCACCATGGAGGACCTGCTCGAGGAGATCGTTGGCGAGATCCTCGACGAGTACGACGATCCGCTCACGACCACCTTCAAGACCCAGGCCGCGGACGGCACGCGTGTCATCCGCGGCGATGCGAACATCGGCGAGATCAACGAGGAGATGAGCCTCTCCATCCCCGACGAGGACTACACGACCGTGGGTGGCTACGTCTTCGGCCTGCTCGGCCGCCTGCCGGTGGCCGGCGACAAGGTCACGGGCGCCGGCGCGCTGTTCACCGTCCTCGAGATGGACGGCCGACGCATCAGGGCGCTCAGCGTGCAGCCGGAGGCGGCGACGGCGGAGGGCTGAGGGCGAGTCGCCGGGCGATCCCGGCGGCGGCCAGCATCGCCTGCACCATCGAGCCCGCGTCCGCCCGCCCCGTACCGGCGATATCCAGCGCGGTCCCGTGGTCCGGCGAGGTGCGCGGGAACGGCAGCCCGAGGGTCACGTTCACCGCCTCGCCGAAGCTGGCCACCTTGATGGCCGTCATGCCGACGTCATGATAGGGCGCAATCACGGCATCGAACTCGCCGCGCAGGGCGCGCACGAAGACGGTGTCGGCAGGCAAGGGGCCGGCAATGCCCAGCGCCTGCGCGGTCGGGGCCAGCACACGCTCGTCCTCATCCCCGAAGCGCCCGCCGTCGCCGGCGTGCGGGTTCAGCGCGCAGAGCGCGAGCCGCGGTTCCGCGAAACCGAACCAGGCTCGCAGGCCGGCGCGCGTGATCGTGACGGCGCGCGCAATCGCCTCGGCCGTGACCGCGGCAGGCACGTCACGCAGGGCGAGGTGCGTGGTCGCCAGCACCACGCGCAGGCGAGGCGAGGCCAGCATCATCGCGGTGGGTGAGCCGCTGAGCCGCTCCAGCATCTCCGTGTGGCCGGGATCGGCATAGCCGGCGGCGTGCAGCGCCGCCTTGTCAATGGGTGCCGTGACGATGCCCTGCACCTCGCCCCGCATCGCGAGCGCCACTGCTGCCTCGATCGCGCGTCCCGCCAGCGCGCCGGCCTCAGCGGCCTGCGCCGGGGTGCCGCGGCCACTGCCGCCGCTCCAGGCGCCTGTCGCAACGTCGACCGGCGTGCCCGTCCCGGTGGGGCCGACGACCACAAAGCGAGCGGCGCCCGCAACCTCAGGGGTCGCGAGCGCCACGCGGACAATCTCCGGTCCGATGCCCCGCGGGTCGCCCAGCGTGACCGCGAGCGTCGGCCGCATTACAATCGCACGTCCACGTAGTACTCGCGCCGCAGGATGTCGAGCGTGCGCCGCGTGGACTTTTCCTCCTTCAGCTGGTTTCGCACGCGCTCCTGGAACTCATCGAGCGACCACTCGCCGGCCGGCTTCGCCTGTATCACCTGGGCCACCGCGAACTTCCGCAGGCCGGTGCCGGGATCCGGCAGGCCGAAGACATCGGTGAACGCGCCCTGCGCCGCTTCGCGCAACGCCAGCCGGTACTCCACCGGCAGCGAGTCGATCGGCACGCCGTCGGGAATCACGCGCTCCTCCGCCTTGTCGTGGAAGCGCGCCACCAGCGAGTCGTAGGGCGTCCCGGCCTTCCAGAGCACCAGGACCGAGTCGGCGCGCAGCTTCGCCAGCCCGGCGTCGGCCTCCTCCATCGCCGGACGAATCAGGATGTGGCGGGAGCGCACCTCCCCTGGCCGCACGCGGTCGACGCGGATGACGTGGAATCCGTAGACCGTCTCGACCACGGGCGAGATGCGCCCGGGCACCAGCGCAAAGATCATCTGGTCGAACTCGGGCACCATGGTGCCGCGCCGGGCCCAGCCGAGGTCGCCGCCCTGCGCCGCGGAGCCATCGGCCGAGAAGGCGCGGGCCACGGAATCGAAGTTCGCGCCGGCCTCCAATGCCTGACGCAGCGAGTCCGCCAGCGCCCCGGCCTTCTCACGATTGGCCGCGCTGGGCTTGGCCGTCGTGACGATTTGCCGGAACGAGACCATGGCGGGGCGCGCACCAAGCTGGGCCTTGAAGCGCTCGAAGCCTTCCTGCACCTCGCGCTCCGTCACGTTCACCGGGGCGAGCCGTCCCAGCGCCCGCAGCGTATCCAGCGCCTTGCGCTGCAGCTGGTCACGCTGCGCCTGCTCGATGCTGCGCTTGCGATACTCCTCCGGCGTCCCGAAGCCCTCGCGGCGCAGGGCGTCGCGGAACTCCGCTTCGGACCCGAAGCGGCCGCGGATCTGCTGGATGCTCTGGTCCACCTGGGGCCCCACGTCCGTCTCGGGCACCTCAAGCTTGTAGTCGGCCGCAACCGCAATCAGCACCTCTTCATCCACCAGCTGTTCGAGGATCTGCCGCGCAATCACCATCTGCCCCGCCGAGTCGCGTGGCACCTGCAGGCCCTGGGCACGCGCCAGGTTTACTCGCGCCAGCACCTCGCTCATCAGGATCGGCTTCTTGGCCACGATGGCCACGATGCGATCCACGTCCACGAAGCGCATGCCCTCCTGCGCCGCCACGGGGGCGGCGAGGAGGGCGAGCAGCCCGACAATCGCCAGCAGGCGGTGGGTCACCTTAGGGCGTACCCACGCCAGGCGTCGACGGTACCGGCACCGCCGACGGCGGCTCGCCGGCGCGCGACGCCGAGTCTGCCTCGGTGCGGAGGCGCGTGGCCTCGGCGAGGGCCTTGTCGATGCCCGCGGTCACGAGACGGCTCTCGAAGCGGTCGCGCAGCACCAGCGCCACCTGCTCCGGCACCTCGATGTACTCGTCACCCTCGTTCCGGAGGAGGCGCCCGAGGTACTCGTTCACGCGTTCCGCGGCGGCCTTCTCGCGGGCCGCACGGTCGGCCCCGACATCCGCCAGCTGCGCCGGCGAGAGCTGGAGGCCGTTCATGATGCGGCTCGTGCCCTCATAGAACGCCCGGCGCACGTCGGTGATCTCGGCCGAGTCGAGGGTGATGTTCAGCGAGTCGGCGGCCTTCAGCAGCAGCTCGCTGCGCATGATGTTCTTCACGAACAGCGGGATCAGCGAGTCCGGCGCCTGCAGCACCTGGCCACGCATCTGCGACTGTGGCGGGAAGGCCGCCATCCACTGCGCGAGGCGGCCGGCGGTCATGTTGCCCTTGCGAGAGGTCGCGATGACGCTGCGGTCGTCGCGGTAGGTATCGATGTCCTCCGCGATGGCCTTCACCAGCTGCGGGGCGCTCTGCTTCACCTGCACGTTCACGTTCCGCTCCAGGGTCTCGAAGAACGTGCTCTCGGCCTTCTGCGCGTACATACCGGCATAGGCCTGGGCGAAGTCCGCCTTCACCTCGTCATACGTGTGCCGCCGGATGATGTGGTAGCCGAAGCGGGTCTCGATCACGCCGGTGATGCCGCCCGGCGGCACCGACAGGATGCCCTGGTCGAACTCGGGCACCATCTGGCCGCGCGGGAACACGCCGTAGTCGCCGCCGCGGTCCTTGGAGCCCGGGTCCTGCGAGCGCTGCTGGGCGAGGCGCGCGAAGTTCGCCGACGTCACCTGCGTGGCCAGGCGCTCGGCCTCGCGACGGATGGAGTCGTTGGCGGCGGTGCCCAGGCCCTCCGGCTGCTTGCTCAGGAGGATATGTGCCGCCGCGAGCAGCTCGCCGTCGTTGTAGGCCTTCTCGAAGGAGGCCGAGTCGGGCTGCGGCCAGTCCCCGGAGACCTGCTGGTAGTACTTCTGCGTCCGCAGCTGCGCGATCGCGGACCACATGCCCAGGTCTGCCAGCTCCGGCGACTGCAGGGAGTCACCGGCGGCGCCGGCCTGCCCGAGCAGCTGGTAGTTGGTCCAGATCTGCGCGATGGTCCGCGCCACGTCCGGGCGCAGCGGCACCTGCGAGCTGGCCATCAGCTGCGCCAGCTCGTTGATCGACAGTTCCTGGTTGCCGGCGCGCGCGACGAGGTCGACGTGCGCGGTCATCGCGTCCTTGAAGGCCCCGCAGGCCCCGATGGCCAGCACGAGGGCGGTCAGCAGCACAGCACGAAGGCGAGTCATAAAACCTGAATGGGGAGAAGGTCCTGCTACCGTGGATCGGGAACGATGGTCCGCAACGCCCGGACGATCCCGTCCAGCAACGGGGAGCCGCCGAGACGCGTGAGCTTCAGCGACAGCGGCTGCACCCGGCGCACGTCCACCTGGAATTGCACGTCCCGGAAGGCGGCCGCGAGCGGCTTCAGACGCGGAACGGCATCGGCTCGGAAGTTAATGCGGGCCTCCTCGCCACGCACCAGCATCGCCTCCACCCCCAGCGGGGCACCCAGTAGGCGGAGCGTGGCGACCGTAAGGTAGGCCTCGGCCGGGGCGGGCAGCGGCCCGAAGCGGTCGCGGACCTCCGCCCGGAGGGCCTCCAC
>JAYQOZ010000099.1:0-7873 GCA_038145035.1 Gemmatimonadaceae bacterium
ACTGCCTGCGGGCGGCCATTCGCAATCAGGAGGACCGGTCAGCAGCCATCTCGGAACAGGTGCGGGCGGTGAAATCCGTGAATCTCGCCGCCATCTCGCAGGCGGCGGGCCCGGCGGTCGGCATGGTCACGGCGTATCGGGCAGAAGAGGTCTGGGACGGATCGGGATTCGTGATCACGCGATCCGGCTATTTCGTGACGAACCGGCACGTCGCCACGGACGAGGGCCGGCCGGCCGACTCAATCTTCATTCGATTGGCCGACACGCAGCAACGTCTCCGCGCCGAGGTAGTGCGGCTGCCCGCCGGGGACACGCCGGATCTCGCGCTGCTGCGGATTCCGAGCTATGCCGGTCCCGTGATCCCGAAAATCGACTGGACAGGCACGCGGGCGAAGCAGGGCGAATCCGCCGCGATGATCGGCTATCCCGCCGGTGTCTCCCTTGCCTTCGACTTCAAGACGGGTGAGGTGCGGACGTCCATGAGTGCGGGGATCTTCGCGCAGGTGACGGCCGATGAGCTGCGCTTCAATGGATTCTCCGTCGGCGGGTCCAGCGGCAGTCCGCTGTTCAACGTGGACGGTGAAGTCGTCGGCGTGCACCGTGCGGGGCTGCGGGAGGCCCTGGCCCAGGGACAGCGCCAGTACGGCTTTGCGGTGCCGGTGCGTCAGCTCATTCCGCTGTTGCCGGCCGAGGTCCGCGCGGAGCTTGGGATCCGCTAGCGATCGCCGCCTGCCGCGGGCAGCAGCGCCTCGCGCACGAGCGCTCCGGCAGTTCCAGCTCAGCCGCGGCTGAGCCGCCGGGCGATCGCCCGTCCCATTCGCTCCGCTGCGGCCGGATGCGTGCGCAGCCACAGCTCGGGCTCGATCAGCTCCAGTTCCATCGTCTGCAGCCGCCCGTCCTCGTCGCGCACGAGATCTACGCGCCCGTAGACGGGCCGTGGCGACACGGCCGCCATTGCCCGCTCGGCGAAGGCGATCTCCTCGGCGCTGGCCACCACCTCCTCCCAGGTGCCGCCGTGGTCATCCTGCACCCGGAAATCGCCGGCCCTGGCACGCTTGCGCACCGCGTGCGTGACGAGGCCATCGATCACCACCAGCGTCAGTTCTCCCTCGGTGAGGATGCTGTGCACGAAGGGTTGGAGGATGAACGCTTCGCGAGCCCGGACATCGGCGAGGGCGGCCTGCACCGCGGCAGCCGTCTCGCGGGTCAGCCGATGCGTGTGCCGCGCCGCGCCCGACACGCAGGGCTTGATCACCGCCTCGTCCCACCCGAGCGTGTCGAGCAGGCTCGCGAGCGGCCGGGCATCGCCCGCGTCGAGATACCGCGACGGTACCGTCGCCACGCCACGCGCCTCAAGGTCCGCAAGGTAGTGCTTGTCGAGATTCCACCAGATTGTATCCGGCGCATTCAGCAGCTGCGTCTGCGTTTCGACGCGGCGCAACCAGGCGCTGAACTCGCCGAAGCGATCGAAGTAGTCCCACGTACTGCGAAAGACGGCGGCACGGAAGCGCGCCCAGTCCACGGCAGGGTCGGCCCAGTCCACCCGCTCGGCGGCGAAGCCCTGCGAGGTCAGCGCCGCGGAGAGCAGTGCATCATCCCGCAGGATGTTGGCGAGGTACCAGTCGCCTGCGGGTGCGGCCGTGGCGAGATACCGCCGATCGGTAAGCAGCGCGACGACCGGCGGGGACACGGTCGCTACTTCAGCTTGCGCGCGAAGCAGTGCTTCTGGCCAACCTCGATCTCGGTGCGGTCCACCTTCACGTAGCGCGTGATCTTCTCGGGTTAGGTCTCGAGGGCCACGCGCTCGAAGCCGGCGGCCAGGAAGAGCTCGTCGGAATACGAGACCGCGAAGAGGTCGGAGTAGCCACGCTTCCTGGCAAGCTTCACCCCGGCTTCGATCAGGCGCTTGCCGTATCCGAGGCCCTGGACGTCCTGTTCAATGGCCAGTGAGATGATCTCCGCCACCGAGGGCGAATACTCGTCGAGCGCGATGCAGCCGATCACGCCGCCCTGCGCGTCGCGGAGCACGCGGTAGTCGCTCAGGTGGTTGGCCGCGAACTCCGGCGTACGCACCAGCGTGAGCCCGGAGGCCGCGAAGCGGTTGTTGAGCGAGAGCAGCTGCGGGATGTCGGTTTCGTTTGCGGAGGTAATGCGGGTCACCGTTCGACGGCCTCCAGCCGGCGGAGTGCGACGCGGATGGGCACCACGGTCGCGAGGATACAGAGCAGGGCGGCGGCCCCGAAACCGAGTGCCATCTCGGTGGGCTCAATCGGCTGCCGGAAGGCCTTCGCCGCAAGGTAGCTATACACGGGCCTGGCCTCGAGGACGACGACGCCACCGATCACGGCCACGGACGCCATCATGTAAAGGAGGCCCCCGAAGCTGGTGGGGATCTGGGCGGCGTTTTCGGTCTCGAATTGCGGGAACATTGTCCCGAAGCCGATGGCCATCCCCGCCAGCGCGAAGGTCATCAGCGTGATGCTGCCCACGCTGACGAAGAACATGAAGTCGCTGACCTCGAGCAGGTAGTCCGTCACGCCGACGATGGCCACGGCGAGGATCAGCAGGGGCATGGTGCCCACCCAGAACTTCGCCCAGAGCAGGTCGCGCACGGCCATGGGGCTGGAGCGCAGCAGCCAGAGCGTGCGCCCCTCGAGCGAGACGCCGGGAAAGATGAAGCGCGCCGCAATCGACGCCAGCACGAAACCGGCCAGCACCAGGTTCAGGAAGGGCACGACGTTCACGAGGAAGAACGTGATGCCCTCGCCGCGCAGCGGCAGGAACTTGATGTTGTAGACGTACACGACCACCAGCACGGCCAGCAGGATGAGCTGGGACCACTGGGTGGTGTCGCGGAAGAAGAGCCGCAGCTCCTTGAGCACCAGCTCACGCCGCAGGATGCCGAAGGGCGAGAGCAGGGTGTCGCCGAGCGTGGAGAGGGCGCCGCCCTTCTTCACCCAGCGCTGCGCGCTCTCCTGCGCCTTGCTGAAGCCGGTGTGATACAGCCAGCGGTGGAGCAGGGCGCCCAGCACCACGAAGGCGGCGGCGGTGGTCCAGAGCATGTACAGTGAGAGCCAGTCCGGCCGGCCCTGCAGGAATCCCATGGTGGCCTTGGCCACCCACTCACTCGGCAGCAGCGGCGAGGTGGGCGTGCGCAGCACGGTGATGAACTCCATCAGCGAGCGGAAGCCCTCGGGCCTCGCCAGGCGCTCGGGACGGATGAGCCGGAACAGCAGCACGATGCCGCCGGCGGCCAGGACGGCAATCACCGAGAGGATGTCGCGGGTGCGCCGGGCGGGGAAGACGTTCACGAGGATCAAGGTCACCGCGCTGCCGACCACGGCCGGGATTACGAACATCGGCAGCATCACCGCCAGCGCGACCAGCGGGAACACGAAGCCGCCCTTGTACGCGATGCCGTACGCCGTGAACATCGGAATCGACACCAGCACTACCATCCAGCTCGACGCGACGATCGTCTCCAGCAGCTTGGCGCCGTACAGCCGCAGCCAGTCCACGGGGGCGGACACCAGCATATCGAGGTCCTTCGCGAGGAAGAAGCTCGAGAGCGCGGTGATGACGTTCGACAGCAGCAGGATCGACGTGAAGCCGAGCAGCATCAGCCCGAGCAGCTTGCCGGCCAGCAAGGCACCGATCTCCTCGACGCCGCGGAAGTACGTGAGCAGGCGGTGCAGCACGCCGAAGACGAAACCCCAGAACAGCAGGCCCACGAAGGCCAGGATGCCGTATCGTGCACCGCGGCCCTTCTCCCCCGTCACGGTACGGGCGCGCGCCGTCAGCCACTTGGGCAGCAGCAGGTGTAGCAGCGGCGGATCCGGGAGGACGGCCGCTCGCGCTCCCGTGGCGCCGAGCATCGGCGGGCTGAGGACCTCAGGCGTCGAGGACATCCACCAGGTCCCGGGCTGCGTTCTCGCCGGTGAGGCGGAGGAACAGCTCCTCCAGTCCCTTCTCGCCGGCCTGCAGCTGCACGCGCAGGTCGTCCATCGTGCCGTACGCCTTGATCTCGCCCTGCACGATGATGGCCAGTCGGTCACAGAGCGACTCGGCCACCTCCAGCGTGTGCGTCGAGAAGATGATGGTGTGGCCGCGGCGCGTGTACTCACGGAAGAGGTCCTTGAGGATGCGCGCCGCCTTGGGGTCCAGGCCCACCATCGGCTCGTCCACGATGATCACCTCGGGCCGGTGCACGAAGGCGCTCGAGATGATGAGCTTCTGCCGCATGCCGTGCGAATAGCTCTCCACGAGCTCGTCGCGCCACTGTTCGAGGTCAAACAGCGCCAGCAGCTCCCGCGCCCGGTGCTCCACCTCGGAGCCTTCCTGGTCGTAGAGGCCCGCAACGAAGCGCAGGAACTCGGCGCCGGTCAGCTTCTCATAGATGAAGGGCCGGTCCGGAATGAAGCCGAGCTTCGACTTCGCCGCCACCGGGTCGGCAATGAGGTCCACGCCCGCCACGCAGATCTGCCCGCTGGTCGGCTTGAGGATCCCGGCCATCATGCGCAGCGTCGTCGTCTTGCCGGCGCCGTTGGGGCCGAGGAAGCCGAAGAGCTCGCCGCGCGGGACGACGAGGTCGATGTCCTTCACGGCGATGAAGTCGCCGTAGGCCTTCGTGAGCCGCTTGATCTCGATCATCGGGCGTCCAGGATGTCCACCGTGAGATTGCCGACGAGGCGCAGGAGCTCGCCCTGTCGTGAGAGACCGCCGCGGATGAAGCGCAGGTGCGCCGCGTCGGCGGGGAACTGGCCGAACGTGGGATCCACCGCCACCCAGTCGCGGAGCCGCACCTCGGGCCAGGCGTGGTAGTAGAACTTGCCGTTCACATAGGCCAGCCCGGTATTGATGCGCGCCGGGATGCCGGCCGCACGGGCCAGCGCCACGTAGAGCTGTGTATGCTCGTTGCAGTCGCCGCGGCGCGTGCGCAGCACCTGCGCGGCGCTGGGCACGGAGATGGTGATGGCCTTCTCCAGGGAATCGAAGACCCACTGGTTGATGCGCTGGGCGATGATCGACGGATCGCGTTCGTCGCCCGCGATGCGCAGGGCCAGCGCGACGATCTCGTTGTCATTCACCTGCAGCAGGGGCTCGGCGGCGAGCTCGGTGGCGTAGCGCCGGCGGAAGCCCGAGGAGACATTCGCCAGCGACCAGTCGGCATTGAGCGCCGAGGCAGGCTCCCGGAACACGCGCAGGGTGTCGCCGGTGAGGGTCTGGCGGCCGCCGCGGAGGTCGAAGCTGCCGAGGGCCACGCCGGAGAGGCGCGCCGTCAGCACGCGCGGCGCGGCGCGTCCCGGCATCTCGCCTGCGGCGATGGCCGTGCCTTCGAGAAGGTCGCCGAGCGAGCCGCTGCCGCCGCCGCCCGCACTGGAGGCGCCGAGGTTGCGACGCCAGTTCTCGAAGGCGATCTCGTAAGCCACGCGGCGCAGCGTGATGCCGCCCGGCTGCGTCGATGCCACCACGCCGCCATTGGCGTCCACCCAGCCGCTGAACCCCGAGCCCTCGCCCTCGGGCTCAAGGCGCCAGGCGCGCACGGTGTCGGTGTGCGCCGAGACCCACTGGTTGCTCTTCGTGTCGTAGCCCGCGCTGTCCACCACCGTGAACAACGACTCGGCGGCAATCCGGATCCTGGCGTCGGCCGGCGCCATCGTGCGCGGGTCGAAGCTGGCCAGCGTCACCGTGCCCCCGACCTTGGGCTCGCGCACCAGGACCGCCGCCGCGGGGATCAGCGTCGGCACCAGGATCGGTCCCTGGACCGCGATGCGCTGCGTGTCACTGGGCTGTCCCGGCATCTGCAGCACGAAGGCCACGGCCGAATCGCCTTCGACGCGTCCGCTGGCGCGCATCGGCGCCTCGGGCGCCTCGATCTGCACGTCGAAGCTCCGCAGGGAGAGCCCGCGCGACAGCGTGATGACGCTGCGCGCCGAGGCCCGCAGGCGCTGGCCCGCCACCGGCAGGTCGGCGATGAAGTAATCCACCACCTCGAAGGTCGTGCTGGTGGTGTCGATCGTGGTGGAGGCAAAGCCGATCTGCCGGCCGTCCTGCTCGACGATGTAATAGCTGGCACCCGGCGGCAGCCGCATCGCCGCCTCAGCCAGGATTGCTGTGTTCTCGCGGAAGTACTCGCGGCGCACCAACGCGACGAGGCCGGCACTCCAGGCCAGCAGCACGCCGATGGCGGCGAGGCGACGATTGCGCCTGCGACCGGGTGCCCGCGGTCGCGCTCTTTCCGGGTGGCTCACGCGCGCTGGATCTCCCGGGCCCGACGATACCAAGGCGCGGCGTCGGTTGAGCGTCCGAGGCGATCGAGCACGATGCCGATGCCCTTGAGCGCACGCCAGTTTTCGGGATCGAGCTCAGCGGCGTGCCTGTAGCTCGCCATGGCCTCCTCGAGCCGGTCCGCGTGGTTCAGTGCCTCGCCGAGATAGTAGTGCGCCTGCGCGTGATGCGGCGCGCCGGCGATGCCGCGCTCGAGCGGTTCGATGGCGTCCTTCCAGCGCGCGCGGCGACAGGTGAGGATGCCAGTCTGGACGTGGACCTCGGGATCGTCCGGGCGGAGCTTGGCCGCGGCCGTGAGGGCCTTGGTGGCATCATCGTACCGGAGCATCGCGCCGTGGGCATTCGCCCGCGCGCAGCCAATGGCGAAGGCCTCGGCGCCGGCAGCGGCCGCGCGGTCCAGCACGGCCAGTGCAGCACCTGCCTCGCCGCCACGCTCCATCGCCGCCGCGCACTCGAGCGCGCGCTGCGTGTCGGAGGGCGTCTGCTCAAAGGCCAGGCGCAGGGCCTCCAGCGTAGGTCGCAGGGTGCGCGTGGGCCGCTCGGGGGTGATGCGGCGCGGCCCGGCGCCGGGCTCCGGGATCGCTGCCTTCCGCTCGGCAGCCCGCTGGGCCATCACCTTGGGCTCGACCGCGGCCCGGATCGGCATGATCGGCGTGGCCTTGGTGTTCGGCGCACTCATCCCATCAATGCGCCGCGCCACGAAGCGCGTCTCCTCCAGCTCCGCGTCGTCATAGGACCATTCGCCACAGACAGGGGGCTCCCGAAGCGGGACGGCAATGACGATCTCCTCGTCCCCGGCCAGCGGCGCCGCCGACGCATCGGCTTCAAACATGCCGAAGGCGAGCTGTTGGGGGTCCGGGGCGGAGGGGCGCTCGGTCACTGGCTGGGACGGAGGACGGAGGTGGGAGGACGGAGCTGACCAGCGCTTGGAAATCTAGCCTCCGTCGCAGGCAGGGGTTCCCCAGGGAGCGGGGGCCCTCGGAGTAGGACACCGTTCACTTTCGTCCTCCATCCTCCGGCCTTCGACCTGAGGTCGGCCTACCATTCAGCTCGCCAAGGCGCGACCTTAGATGACTATGCCCGGTGATGCCCTGATCGTTCGCGGAGCCCGCGAACACAACCTCAAGAACGTCTCGGTCACCATTCCCCGGGACAAGCTCACGGTCATCACCGGGCTCTCCGGATCGGGCAAGTCGTCGCTGGCGTTCGACACCATCTTTGCGGAGGGGCAGCGGCGCTACGTCGAGTCGCTCTCGGCGTACGCGCGGCAGTTCCTCGGGCTGATGGAGAAGCCCGACGTGGACGCCATCGAGGGGCTGTCGCCTGCCATCTCGATCGAGCAGAAGACGGCCGGCGCCAACCCGCGGTCCACCGTCGGTACGGTCACGGAGATCTACGACTATCTCCGACTGCTCTACGCCCGCGCCGGGACGCCGCACTGCCCCAATTGCGGGCGGGCCGTGGCGCGGCAGTCGCCGGCGCAGATTGCCGATGTGGTGCTGGGCTGGCCGGCGGGCACGAGGATCGAGATCCTCTCGCCGCTGGTACGTGGGCGAAAGGGTGAGTTCCGAGACCTCTTCGAGGA
>JAYQOZ010000100.1:0-7866 GCA_038145035.1 Gemmatimonadaceae bacterium
CGTCGGGACCGTGCCCCTCGTGCACGGCGCCGTCGCTGCCGCCATCCGCCGGCGCGAAGCCCGCCGACTCCGTACCTGGGAGACCCCGAGCCGCTCGCATGCCTGCTACCTCCCCGTGGCCCTGCTCCCGGCGGCCACGGTGGATGCCCTCGCGCGCCGCTGCGAGGTGGTGGACACGCTGGCGGACCTCGCGATGGGTGCGCCGGCTCCCCAGCATCCGGGTGACCTCTCGGCGCGGGCCCTCACCGCGGTGCAGCGGCGTCGAGAGCGTGAGGAGTCGGCGCTGGCCACTGCCTGGGTACAGCGCGGGTCGGGCGTTCTGCTGATGGACGGCGGCATCGCCGGGAGTGAGGCGCTGGCCAAGAGCCCGGCGGTGGTCGGTGTGGTGAAGTCGCACCGCACCCTGTACGCCACGGCCGAGGCCGTGCCGCTGGTGTTGGGCCTGCGAGAGGGCGAACGGACGACGGCGGTGGTGCTGACTTCGCCGCGCCGTGTGCCGGTGGCCACCTGGTACCTGCGCCTGCGGGATCCCGGCGCGCGCGGTCCCTTCTTCGGGCTCGTGCGCGTGGAGGTCGCGCTCGAGGCGTCCGCCGCGCTGCCGGCGCGCGCCGATCTCGTGTCGCGCTGGCTGCTTGCCGAGCGCAGCCCGGTGTCGCTGCCCGACGCCCGATGGGACGTGATGGTCTACGGCATCCGCGAGTGCGAACAGTACCTTTCGGCCATCCTCACATGACCACACCTCCTGACGTGCTCGGCCGCGTCGTCGCCACCGAGCGCAAGCCGAACACCCCGCACGAGTTCCACTTCTGGACCGCACTCGAGGCCCCGGTGGGCATCGGGACCATCGTGCGCGTGGACTCCGAGCGGCCGGTGAACGGCCTGCTGCCGGCGATCTATGGCGTGGTCACCGAGGGATTTGGCTTCACCGACCTGCAGACGCCGCTGCATGACGTACTCGGTGCCGATGGCCAGCCCGCGGCGGCGGCGCTGGCGCCGACGGAGCGCACGGAGATCCGCCTCTACACGGCGGCCGTGCTGCGCCACGTCCCGGAGGAGCCGCTGCAGCCGGTGCCGATGGGCACCGTGCACCTCGCGAGCGAGGCGGACGTACAGGTGGCCCTGCGGATGGACAGCTATGCGCAGGGGCCGCAGCAGCGGGCCATTCCCGTGGGGCTGTACCGCGCCGGCGGCACGCAGGCCGGCGTGCACCTCGATGCCGACTTCCTGCTGGGGCCCGAGGCGGCGCACCTGAGCATCTCCGGCGTGTCGGGCCTGGCAACCAAGACCAGCGCCGTGGAATGGCTGCTCGCGAGCATCTTCGCGCACTACCCGCAGGAGAAGGGCGGCGTCGCCGCGGTCTGCTTCAACGTGAAGGGGCCCGACCTCTGCTTCCTCGACCAGCCGGCCAGCCAGCTCGACGAACAGGACCGCGGCATCTACGAGGCGCTGGGCGTGCCGGTCGCGCCGTTTGCCAACGTGCGCTACTTCGCGCCCTGGACGGCGAAGGGATTCCAGCTTGCCACGCTGCGCTCCCACGAGGCCCTGCAGGGCAACGTGCAGCCGCTCACCTGGGGCCTGCGCGAGACGCTGCAGTATGCCGAGGTGCTGCTCAACAAGGATGATGTCGACGCCAAGGCCGACGCGCTGATCGACTTCATCAAGGAGCGCGTGCTGGACCAGGTGTTCACCGACGAGCTGCTCGGGGCCGCGCACGAGGTGCGCAGCTTCGCCGACCTCGAGCACTGGTTCTCGACGCTGCTCCGCGGGATGGAGCAGGCCAACCGTGACGTGTGGCGCACCCATCACGTGGCGACCATCCGCAAGGTCCGAAACCGGCTCAGCAACATCTCCACGCGCTGCAAGGGCCTCGTCACCGACGATGGCAGCGTGAGCGACCTGCCGTTCGGCGAGTTCGAGGACCGCGCCGTGTACGTGGTGGACGTGGCGAACCTGGAGGAGGACGCACAGGACCTGGTGTTCGCGCGCGTGGTGTCGCAGCTGCGCGAGGCACTGGAGAAGCGTCAGCTGGGCGTGTCGCAGGTGGTGGTGTTCGTGGACGAACTGAACAAGTACGCCCCGAGCGACGGCCCCGACACCTACGTCCGGAAGATGCTGCTCGACATCGCCGAGCGCGGCCGCTACCTGGGGCTGGTGCTGTTCGGTGCGCAGCAGTTCCGCTCGCAGGTGCATCGTCGGGTCGTCGGCAACAGCGGCACGGCGCTCTTCGGGCGGATGGATCCCGACGAACTTGCCACGGCGGGCTATCAAACGCTCGCGCCGGCGACGAAGGCAAGGCTCGCCACGCTGGAGAAGGGCCAGCTGATGGTACGGCATCCGCACTTTGGTCAGCCCATCTTCGTGCGCTTCCCGCGGCCAGCCGTCCTTACCGGACGCGAGGGCGTGGAGCGCTTCCCGCCCGAGGCGGAGCTGCCGCTGGATGCGGCGGTCACGCGCGCGCTGCGGCGACTCGATCCCGGCGTGACGCTGGCCTGGGTGCAGGATTCGATTGCGCTCGCCTGCGACAACGACGACGAGATCCTGCGGGCCCGCAACCGCACCATCCAGACGCGCCCCGACGACGTGAAGGCCTTCTTCCGCGCGCAGCTCAGGAAGCGCGGGGGCCGGGAGCCCGCCGCGCGGCGGCCGGCGCCGACCCTGCGCGGGGCCTCGGACGACGATCCCTACGGCGGCTGAGCGCTCGCCCAACCCTGGGCGGCGCGTAGATTCCCGGTAGCGTGCGCCTCGTCCATCTCTCCGACCTGCATCTCGGCTTCCGCCAGTACCAGCGGCAGACCTCGGCTGGCATCAACCAGCGCGAGGCCGATGTCGCGAAGTCCTTCGTGCGCGCCATCGATCGCGTGATTGAGCTGGCGCCCGAGGTGGTGCTGATCGGCGGGGACGTGTTCCACACGGTACGGCCCACGAACACGGCGATCCTGCACGCGTTCAACCAGTTCGCGCGCCTGGTGCAGGCGCTGCCGAATACCAAGGTCGTCATCGCGGCCGGCAATCACGATATGCCGCGCAGCAGCGAGACCATCTGCATCCTTCGGCTCTTCGCGGCGCCGTTGGGCATCCACGTGGCCGACCGTGAGGCCAAGCGCTTCACCTTCGACGACCTTGGACTCGCGGTGCTGGCCGTGCCGGACCTGCCGCCCGGAACCGTGGACTTCGCGCCCGACCCCGCGTTCCGCCACAACGTGCTGCTGCTGCACGGCGAGGTGCAGGGCGCCTTGCCGCAGGCGGCGCGTGGCGAGCATCCCGATCGGGCGGCGATGCAGATCCCGGTGGACGAGATTGCACGGCCCGGCTGGGACTACGTGGCCCTCGGCCACTACCACGTGTACACGCGTATCGCCGACCACGTGTACTACGCGGGCTCGCTGGAGTACACGAGCACGAACCCCTGGGGCGAACTGGCCGCCGAGAAGGCGGCGAAACTACCCGGGAAGGGGATGATCGAACGCGACCTCGCCACCGGGAAGCAGACCTTTCATCCGTTGCCCGTGGCACGGCCCTTCGTGGACCTGCCCGCGGTGGACGGCCGCGGGATGTCGGCCGCGGACCTCGACGCCGCCATCCAGAAGGCGGTCGCCCGCATCCCCGAGGGCGTCGACGGCAAGGTCGTGCGGCTGGTGCTCTCGAACGTGCCGCGGCACATCGTGCGCGACATCGATCACAAGGCGCTGCGCGAGCTCCAGCGACGGGCGCTGCACTTCCAGCTCGACACCCGGCGCCCCGAGGTCGTGCGGCAGCGGGGCACCGGAGCGCCGGGCCGTCGGCCGTCGCTGGCCGAGACGCTGCGCGAGTCCCTGCAGGGCCGTACGCTGCCCAGCGACATCGCGCGCGAGGAGTTCGTGGCGCTGGGCCTGCGCTACCTCGAGGACGCGGAGCTCTCCGAGCCGGCGCGCGAGCTGCCGGGGGTGGAGTCGTGAGACTGAACCGACTGCGCCTCACGAACTTTCGGCAGCACCAGGACACGGCTCTTGAGTTCGATTCGGGGCTGACGGGCATCATCGGGCCCAACGGGGCGGGCAAGTCGACGGTCCTCGAGGCCATCGCCTGGGCGCTGTATGGCGGCGGCACCGTCCGCGGCGGCAACGACTCAATCCGTTTCCAGCGCGCCGCGCCGCGCTCGCCGGTCCGCGTGGAGCTGGAGTTCGAGCTTGCCGGCCATCGCTATCGCGTGGTGCGCGGCCTCACGAGTGCCGAGCTCTACCTCGATGGCGGCGAGGAGGCGGTGGCCATCGGCGTGACCGCGGTGGCGGAGATGCTCCAGCGGCGCATTGGCATGACGCGCACGGAGTTCTTCAACACCTACTTCACGGGCCAGAAGGAACTGGCGGTGATGCACGCGCTCACCGCCAGCGAACGGGCGCAGTTCCTGTCGCGGGTACTCGGCTACGAGAAGCTGCGCGTGGCGCAGGACCTCTGCGCGGCACGACGCAAGGAACTGCTCAGCGAGATCACGGGACTGCGCGCGGGCATGCCGGAACGCGAGACGGTGCTGCGGCAGGCGCAGGAGGCCGAGGCCGCGCTGCGCGAGGCCGGCACGCGCCTGCAGGACGCTGAGCGTGCGGAGCGCGAGACCGGCGAAGCCCTCGCGGGCGTCGCCCCGCGCTGGCTCGCGGCGCAGACCGGCCGCGAGGAGCGCGAGCGCATCGAGCGGGAGCTGGCCGGCATCGACGGCGAGGACACGGCGCTGGCCCGCACGGAGCACCGGCTGGCTGACGACCTGCGCGCGGTCGAGGAGGCGAGGGCGCAGCTGGCGCCGATGCTGCCGGAGGTGGAGCGGCTGGCGGCCGTCACCGAGGCCCTCGAACGCCAGCGGGCGCTGCAGGCCGGTGAGGGCCGGCGTCGTGCGCTCGAGGCCTCACGTGGCAACGTGGGCAAGGACGCGGCCGCGCTGGAGACGGAGGCGGAGACGCTGCGCGCCGGCGTCGCCGACGAGCCGAGGTTGGCCACGGACCTCGCCCAGCACCTCGAGGCCCTGGAGGCGTCGCAGTCCAAGCTCGAGCTGCGGCGCACTGAGTGGGTGCGCGAACGCGAGAGTGTCGAGGGTCGTCTGCGCACGCTGCGGGCCACGTACCAGGACCTCCGCGACCAGCGCGAGACCCTGCTCAATGCGGGCGAGGCGGGGAACTGTCCCACCTGCAGGCGCCCGCTTGGGGATCAGTTCCGCGCGGTGCTGGAGGTGCTGGAGCGTCAGCTCGAGACTACCGAGGCGGATGGCGCGTACTTCCGCACGCGGCGGGAGCAGCTGGAGGCGATGCCGGCGGACATCGCGCATCTCGACGAGCTCCGCAAGACCCTGCAGGGACAGGTGAGCACGCTCGAACGCCGCGTCACGGAACTGCGTGGCGATCAGCGGCGACTGGCCTCGGTGGAGCAGGAACTCGAGGCCAAGCGCGGGCGACTGGCGACCATCGCGGCCGAGCTGGCCGCCCTGCCCGAGGGATATGACGAGGCGGAGCACCGGGCGCTTGAGGCGGAGCGCACGCGGCTGGGCGAGGCGGCCAAGGCCGCGAGCCGGCTGCAGCACCAGATCGAGCGCGAGGCCGAGCTGGCCACCGAGCTCTCGCAGGTCCAGGCCCAGCGCGCCGCGCTGGCCGAGCGCCGCGCCCTGGCCGCCGAGCGCCTGCGGGCGCTGCAGGTACCGGACGGCGACTACGCGGAGCTGCGGCGGCTGCACGAAGGTGTCGCGGCAGCGCACGCGGAGGCGGGACAGCGGGCGGCCGCGGCGCGGGCCGGCCGGGACCTCGCGGCAGCGGCGGCGCTGCGCGCGAAGGAGGAGCGCGGGCAGTTCGAGGAGCTGGCGGCGAAGGTCGCGGCGCTCGAGGCGCTGCGGAGGGTGCACGACGAGCTGCACCGCGCGTACTCGGAACTCCGCAACGACCTCAACTTCCAGCTGCGTCCCGACATCTCGGAGATTGCCAGCGAGTTGCTGCGCACGCTCACCGATGCGCGCTACAGCGAGCTGGAGCTGGACGACAAGTACCGGCTCGTGGTGCTCGAGGACGGCGTGCCGAAGCCGGTGATCTCCGGTGGCGAGGAGGACGTGGCGAACCTCGTGCTGCGCCTCGCCATCTCACAGATGATCGCCGAGCGCGCGGGGCAGTCGTTCTCGCTGCTGGTGCTCGACGAGGTGTTCGGGTCGCTGGACGACGTGCGGCGTGCCAACGTGGTCTCACTGCTGCGCGGCCTGCAGGACCGCTTCGACCAGGTCATCGTGATCACGCACATCGAGGGCGTGCGTGATGGACTGGACCGCGTCATCGAGGTGGGGCTCGACCCCGCCACCGGCGCGGCCAGGGTCACCACGCCCGACCCCGTCGCCGCCGAGCTCCGGTTGCTCGGCGCCGAGGTCGGCGCGTGAGCGACCCCGCCGGGCGCGTGGCCGGGCCGTTCCCGATCCGGGTGGAGGACATTCCGTCGCTGAACGTCCTGTTCAGCGAGGCCTTCAGCGAGCGGTACCGGCGTGACGGCATGGCGGGCGTGCGCGTGCCGCCGCTGAACCCGGCCATCTGGCGCTTCGCCATCGACTGCGCCGGCGAGGGGGCGATGCTCTGGCGCGACGGCGCCGGGGAGCTCGCGGCGTTCAACCTGGCCCACGCCTCCGGGCGCGAGGGCTGGATGGGGCCGCTGGCCGTACGGGACGACCTGCAGGGCCGCGGGCTCGGCGCCGAGATCGTGCGGGCGGGCATTGCGCATCTCCGGAAGGTCGGCTGCACGACGATCGGGCTCGAGACGATGCCACGGACGATGGACAACATCGGATTCTACACGTCGCTGGGATTTCTCCCAACGCGACTGACGCTCACCGTGAGCGTGGAGGGGCAGACCGGGACGCAGCCCCCTACGCTGCTCTCGTCGCTCGGCAGCGGTGAACGCGCGCTGATGATGGAGGCGACACGCGCGCTGGCGGCGCGGGTGCGTCCCGGCGCGGACTACAGCAAGGAGATTGCCGTCACCTTGCGGCACGGCATCGGTGACGTGCTGTTGCTCCATGGTGGCGACGAGATGCTGCGTGGGTTTGCCCTGTACCACGAGGTGCCGTTGGTCGAGGGTCGCAGTCGCGAGGAGCTGCGGGTGCTGAAGCTCGTCGCCGCCGGCCCGGACGAGCTGCTCAGGTTGGTGGAGCAGCTGCGGCTGCAGACGCGGCGAAGCGGCGCGCTGCGTGCAGCAATCCGCGTGCAGGGGGAGTACCAGGCGGCGTTCCGCGTGCTCGTGGCGCAGGGTGCGCGCGTGCGCTGGACGGACCTGCGCATGACCCTGACCGATGCCGACGAGGTGCCGAGCGTCACCGGCATCGCGCTGTCGAACTGGGAGATCTAGGCGCCCGCCAGCGCCGCAAGGTGTCGCGGGTCGCCGCGACCTGCGGCCCTGACGGCTACTTCGCCTTGCGTGCGTGCTCGGCGCGCTTCACCGCGCCAAGCACGACGAATAGCACGCCCAGCGTCAGGAACAGGTGGATGAATCCCGGCGCCTCCCACAGGAAGGTGCCGCCCGCCCAGAGGGCCAACATTGCGATGCCGGCAATAGTCAAGAGGTCCATGAAACGTGACGAGACCTGAATACGCAGGGTGATTGACGGGGAACCAGCGGCATTCCTACATTCCCGCGCAGGTTCACGGGACGGAGAGATTCACTTTTTGAGCCGATAAGTCCTACGAAACGGATCCGACATCTCTGCAACCGTCATGCCCGGACGCCGGGAAGACGTCAACAGGGTGAGGGCCTCATCCATTCGACAGGGCTTCAAAAACCCTCTTCGCTCCCTACTTTGCCGACGCTCCGGGGCCCCGCGCCCCCCGACCGCACGCGGCGGGGCCACCCTGTGGAGTGACAGGAGGCTGCGGCTTACGG
>JAYQOZ010000101.1:0-2781 GCA_038145035.1 Gemmatimonadaceae bacterium
GGTGAAGGCGATCCTGCAGAAATGGGACCTGGCCGCCGAGGTCATCGGCGAGGTCATTGCCGAGCCCGTGTATCGTGTGATGGAAGGCGACCGGGTCGTCGCGGAGTTCCCCGGCACGCGCCTCGTCACCGACTGCCCACAGTACCACCCGGAGGCGAAGGAGAGCGCCGAGGCCGTCGCCCGCCGCGAGCGCGACGTGCACGCCATTGCCGAGCTTCCCAGCGAGCAGGACCCCGCGTGGACGCTCGAGCGCCTGCTGCAGGCGCCGACGATCGCCAGCAAGAACTGGATCCACCGGCAGTACGACTCCACGGTGCGCACGAACACCGTCCTGGGCCCCGGCCACGCGGATGCGGCGGTGCTGCGCATCCGGGGCACGAAGCAGGCGCTGGCCGTGAAGACCGACTGCAACGGCCGCTACGTGTTCCTCGACCCTCGGGTCGGCGGACGCATCGCGGTGGCCGAGGCGGCGCGCAACGTGGCCTGCACCGGCGCCACGCCGCGGGCCATCACGATCTGCCTGAACTTCGGCAATACCAGGAAGCCCGAAGTGTACTTCCAGTTCCGTGAGGCGGTTTACGGCATGGGCGATGCCTGCCGCGCGCTGGAGACGCCGGTGACCGGCGGCAACGTCTCGCTCTACAACGAGAACCCGCAGGGTGCGGTGTACCCGACGCCAACCATCGGCATGGTGGGCGTTCTCGAGGACGCAGCGCACGCCACCGGCCTGCGCTTCACCACGCCCGGCGATGCGGTCGTCCTGCTTGGCGAGAACACGGCCGAGCTCGGGGGCTCCGAGTACCTCGCCTGGATCCACGGCGTGGTAGCCGGGGCACCGCCGGCCTGCGACCTCGACGCCGAGCGGCGACTGATCGACGCGTTGCTGACGGGCATCCGGGCCGGCCACGTGCGCTCGGCCCACGACTGCTCCGAAGGTGGCATCGCCGTGGCGCTGGCCGAGAGCTGTATCGCGGACCGGACGCAGCCGATGGGCGCCGCGGTGGACCTCTCCCCGTGGTCGTCCCTGCCGACCCGTGCGCTGCTCTTCGGCGAGGCCCAAGGTCGCGTGCTGCTCTCCACCGCGGATGCCGAGGCGGTGCTGGCCATTGCCAAGCGGCACGGCGTGCCGGCGCGAGTCATCGGAAAGGTCACGGATGCCGGCAGCGGTCTCCGCATCGTGGCGGGCCGCACGACGCTGCAGTTGAGCAGCGAGCGCCTCGTCGAGGCGTATCACGAGGCCATCCCGCGGGCGATGGCCCGCGCGGCGGCCGAGGTTGTCCGCGAGGACCCCGCGATGGCGGGAGGGGCGTAAGCGATGTGTGGCATCTTCGGCATCAGCGGCCACCATGAGGCGGCGGCGCTCACCCACCTCGGACTCTACTCCCTGCAGCACCGGGGGCAGGAGTCGACAGGCATCGTCTCGGTGGAGAACGGACAGGTCCACGCGATCCGCGCCATGGGGCTCGTCTCCGACCAGTTCTCGGCCGAGAAGATGCGCACGCTCACGGGCCCGGTGGCCATGGGGCACACGCGCTACTCGACGGCCGGCTCCAGCAGCATCGAGAACGCACAGCCGGCGCTGGTGCGCTTCAAGGGCGGGCACATCGCCCTCGCCCACAACGGCAATCTCACCAACGCCCTCGAGATCCGCGGTGAGCTCGAGGACCAAGGCTCGATCTTCAGTTCCTCGGCGGACTCCGAGGTGGTGGTGCATCGCCTGGCCAGGTCCCGGGCCGAGAAGCCCGAGGAGAAGCTCGCCGAGGCCCTGCAGGGCGTGGACGGTGCGTACTCGCTGCTCGTGATCATCGGCGAGACGCTGGTGGTGGCGCGCGACCCGCTGGGCTGGCGTCCGCTGGTGATGGGGCGCCTCAACGGCGCCTTCGTGTTCGCGTCGGAGACCTGCGCGCTCGACATCGTCGGCGCCACGGTGGAGCGCGAGGTGCAGCCGGGCGAGATCATCGCTGTCGAGCCCGATGGTACGATGCGCACGCTGGAGCGCGGCGCCGCAGGCAAGCTGCACCGCTGCGTGTTCGAGTATGTCTACTTTGCCCGCCCGGACTCGCGGGTGTTCGGCGGCAGCGTGGACCGCGCACGCCGCGCGCTTGGGCGCCGCCTCGCCACCGAGCATCCGGCGCCGGGCGCGGAGCTCGTGTTCTCGGTGCCGGACTCATCGAACTCCGCGGCCCTCGGCTTCGCCGAGACCAGCGGCCTGCCGCTCGAGCTGGCGCTGATCCGCAACCACTACGTGGGGCGGACCTTCATCCAGCCCACGCAGGCCGGGCGTGACGCGAAGGTGAAGGTGAAATACAATGCCGTGCGCGATGTCCTTGAGGGGAAGTCCGTGGTGATGGTGGATGACTCCATCGTCCGTGGCACGACCACCCGCGGACTGGTGTCACTGGTGCGCGCCGCCGGCGCGCGGGAAGTGCACATGCGGGTCTCGTCCCCTCCGATCACGGGACCCTGTTGGTACGGCATCGACACACCGGACCGCGACCAGTTGATCGCGGCCAGGCATACGGTCGAGGAGATTGCGCGGCTGATCGGGGTGGACACGCTCGGCTACCTCTCGCTCGAGGGGATGCTGGGTGCGGTCCCGGACGGGCCTGATGGCTTCTGCCACGCGTGCTTCTCCGGGCAGTATCCCACCAAGCCGCCGAGCGTCGGGCCGGTCCAGATCCAACGTGCCTAGCGGCGCACCGCCTTGCGGCGCACCCCCGTGCGGCGGGAAAGTCTCGCGGGGGTCGGCAGAAGCCCGGGTTGTGGCTTGGGAACGGTCAG
>JAYQOZ010000101.1:2791-4386 GCA_038145035.1 Gemmatimonadaceae bacterium
GATCCAACGTGCCTAGCGGCGCACCGCCGTGCGGCGGAAAAGTATCGCGTGGATCGGCAGAAGCCCGTGTTCTGCCTTGGCAACGGTCAGGCGGAAGTCAGCACGGCGGCGAGCCCAAGTCGGTGGGCTTCTGTCACGACACGGGGCTGGACTACGTGAGCTGCCCGCCGTTCCGCGTACCGATCGCGCGGCTGGTGGCGGCGCAGGCGGTCAAGGCCTGACGCCGCCTAGAAGCCGGCGCGCCTCCACTTCGCGATGGTGTCCTTCACCAGGGCGCGCACCCGGGCGATCACGGCTTCCTGATACCGCTGCGCCTTGGCGGAGTCAAAGTCCGTGGGCCAGCCCGACCCTGGCTGGTACAGCGTGATGGCGGACGGGAACGGCACCGCCGACCAGGCACCCGGGGCCGGGTTCGCGGTCGCCATGTCCTGCCCCGTGTAGCGCTCGCGCCGGAGCAGTGAGGCATCGGTGGCCTGGATGAACGCCGTCTCGTTCACGCCGGCGTGGCCGCCGTCCGAGCCGAAGACCTCCCGCGAGATGTCCGTGGTCAACGACCACCAGTTGATCACCAACGTGTTCACGCGCCGCGACAGTGAGACCTCGCGCGCCATCTCGTTCAGGATGGCCGTCTGCGGGCCGCCGTGTCCGTTGATGATGATGATGTCGCGGAACCCGTTGCCGGCCAGGCCGTCGAGCAGCGCGCGGATGTACGGTCGGTAGGCCTCCTCCGGGATCGTGAGGGCGCCGGGATAGGGCGCCAGCGAACCGGTCACGCCGTACGGGAGGTGCGGGGCCAGCAGCGCATCGATGCCGGGCTCCGCCATGATGCCCCGGGCGATCGCGACCGGCGCAGTGTTGTCCGCACCGTTGTTGACGACCCCGTGCGGCTCGAGGGTCCCGACCGTCAGGATCACTGTCTGGATGCGTGAAGGCACCAGTTCGGCAAACTCCATCCAGTTGAGGTCGTCCATCAGCCGCGTGCGTGGCGCGGCCGACGTGGGAGCGGCCGCCCGTTGCTGCGCCGCGACCGGGACGACCAGCGTGGCAACGAGCAGGGGCATCACAAGTGTTCTGATCATCGGATTCTCACGCGACGAGGATATGCGGGGGTGTGGAATAAGGTAGCGCGCCCGACCCCTCCTCGGCCGAGCCGCGACAGCGCTAGGTTTTGGGGATGACCACTCGCCAACCCGTCAGCGCGCCGACCGCCCCGAAGGCCATCGGCCCCTATTCGCAGGCCGTCTGGAACGGCGCCGAGCTCTTCTGCTCCGGCCAGACGCCCATCGACCCTGCCACCGGTCGCCTCATCGACGGCGACGTCGGCGCGCAGACCCATCGCGTGTTCGACAACCTCGCGGCGGTGCTTGCCGCCGCCGGCCTGACGCTCGACGATGCGATCAAGTGCAACGTCTACCTGACCGACATGGCGGACTTCGCGGCGATGAACGCCGCGTATGGCGAGCGGTTCACGGCGCCGTTCCCGGCGCGTACCACGGTCGCGGTGGCGGGACTGCCGCTCGGGGCGCGCGTGGAGATTGAGCTCATCGCCCGGCGTCGCAGCTAGCGGACGGCAACCACGACGCGGCCGCCCGCAT
>JAYQOZ010000101.1:4396-7810 GCA_038145035.1 Gemmatimonadaceae bacterium
CCCGCGCCCGCCGCCAGCGCCGCCCGGGTCGTCAGACCGGCACGTGGGACCGCCACGGCCAGCACCAGTTTCGGCAGCGCACCGCCGAACGGCACGTTCATCTTCACCCGCCCGTGTACCGCCCAGCCATTGGCGCCGAGCCGCTCGGGCACACGGATGCGGCCGTCGCCGCCGCGATCCATGAGCTGCCGGGTGCGCTCGTCGAACTCGAGGCCCTGGACGGGGCAGGCCGGCGCCACCCAGGGCTTCTGGTCGAGACTGCGGAGGGCCCGGAGGTCGTCAGCCGTCTCGAGCGCGACCTGGTCGGAACCGCCGGCGCCGAAGAAGCGCCACGAATGTGCTCGAAGCCGTAGGGCGTGGACGGCGGAGGGGTGAACGGGGGATATCACGGCAATCTTTCGAGAGCATCAGGAGCCGTCGAGCCTTGTCCACGGATTGCCCAACGGGGCCCTCCGGAGGAGCTTTCACCGATGCCGAGCACTCCCCAGGGCACGGCGCGGGAGGTCCTCTCTGCCTTCCTTCGCCTCGGCCTCACGTCCTTCGGCGGCCCCACTGCTCACATCGGATACTTCCGTCGTGAGTTCGTGGAGCGGCGCCGCTGGCTCGATGAGGCGCAGTTCGCCCAGCTGCTGACGATTGCGCAGGTGCTGCCGGGCCCCGCGAGCAGCCAGCTCGGGTTCAGCCTCGGACTCCTGCGTGCCGGGCTGCGGGGCGCCGCCGCGGCATTCGTCGCGTTTACCCTGCCCTCGGTGCTGCTGCTTCTGGGGCTCGCCGGGATGATCTCCCGCAGTCAGGCAGGCGTCGGGGCGCCGCTGATGCACGGACTCAAGCTCGCGGCGGTGGCCGTCGTTGCGCACGGCGTGTGGCAGATGGGGCGCCGAATGACGACGGATGCGCGGCATGTTGGCATCGCAGCAGCCGCTGCGGTGGTGATGCTCGTGGGCGCGCAGCCCTGGCTCCAACTCGTCGTGATTGCCGTGGCCGCAATGGCGGGCCGCTGGATGCCGACGGCAGGCGAAACACCCACGGTGACCGGGTTGCCGACCATGGTCTCCCGCACCTGCGGGAAATCGGCGCTCGCGCTCGCGGCCCTGCTGCTCGCCGTGGCGCTCGCCGCACCGCTGGTCAGCGCGCTGGCAGGCACCACCCGGGCGGCCGCCACGACCGACCCAGCAGCGAATCTGCTCACACTCGGCGCCGCATTCTGGCGCGTCGGATCGCTGGTGTTCGGCGGCGGTCACGTCGTCCTGCCGCTTCTTGAACAATCGGTGGTCGCCAGCGGCTGGCTTCCACTCGAGACGTTCCTGGCAGGCTACGGCGCCGCGCAGGCGATTCCGGGGCCCATGTTCTCGCTGGCGGCGTTCCTCGGCGCGTCCGTCGGCACCGGCGCCTCGCCGTGGCTCGGGGCCACCGTGGCCACGCTCGGCATCTTCCTGCCTGGATTCCTGCTCGTCGTTGGCATGCTTCCCATCTGGGGGCAGTTCGCAGGCGCCCCGGCGGCCCAACGCAGCGTGGCGGCAATCAACGCAGCGGTCGTGGGCCTACTGGCCGCTGCGCTGCTCGACCCGATCCTGCGCGTGGGCGTGGAATCCCCGCTCGATGCGCTGCTGGCCCTCGTGGCGCTGCTCCTGCTGCGCGACGCACGACGCTCCCCGCTCTGGGCCGTCGCCCTCTGTGCCCTCGGCAGCGTGGCACTCGGCGCGCTAGGTTTTCGCTGAGCACCCCGGCTTCCACCGCGACCAGCACATGCACATCCGCGACGCCACGCCGACTGACCTACCCGCCGTGCGGCAACTCCTGCGCGACGCAGACCTGCCCCTTGCCGGCATCCCCGAGGACCTCAAGGGCTTTCTCGTCGCCGAGCGGGAGACGATCGTCGGCGCCATCGGCCTCGAGCGCTACGCCGATGCCGGCCTACTCCGCAGTGCCGTGGTCGCCCCCAGCGCCCGCGGCAGCGGCATCGGGGAAGCCCTCGTGCAGGCGCTGATGTCCCACGCCGGCGCCGCGGGTGTCCGCGACCTCGTGCTCCTCACGACGACCGCGCAGGACTGGTTCCCCCGCTTTGGCTTCACGCGCATCACCCGCGCCGAGGCCCCCGAGAGCCTGCATGCCTCCGCCGAGTTCCAGGGCGCCTGCCCCGCCTCGGCCATTGTGATGCGCAAGCGACTCGCATAGCGCGAATGGAAAAGGGTGGCCAGCCCGTCGGCTGCCCACCCTTCGTCCCATCATCGTCGTCCTTTATTCCCAAGTGGAGGCGGAGGGATTCGAACCCTCGTCTTGCATAAGATCTTCCACAGCGTCTACGCGCGTATCCCGTCGATTGATGTTCCCGCACGCTGGCCGACAGGCCGCCGTCGTGCAAGTGAGTCCATCTTGATCTCGTCGCCTGGCGGTGGACGCGCCAGGAAACCAGCCCGGATTTGCGATACCTGAGTGCCGCCCCGGGCGGGGCTACCTCTCAGGCACTGCTACGGTAAGGCTAGGCCTTACGCAGCAAGAGCGAAGTTGTTGTTCGCAGTTGAGAATTTCCCGAGTGTTTTACCAGGGACCCGAGGACCTGGGCGCGCAGCCATGGAGCCACCTACACAATCGAAACCGGTCGCCCCCTGGTGCACCTGAATGGTACCCCGCGGGGAGACCGAGTTCAACGGGATCAGCCGGACCCGGACGCGTCCGACGCCGCCAGCTCCACGCGATTGCGACCACCATGCTTGGCCGCATACAGCGCACGATCCGCGCGCGCGAACAGTGTGGCACCCGCCCCCGACCGTGCCGTGTACGTCGCCACGCCGAAGCTCGACGTGATGCGCACCTCGCCGGCCACCGTCTGCACCCGCAGGCCCGCCACGCGCTGACGCAGGCGCTCGGCGACCTCTTGTGCGCCCTCGAGGTCCGTCTGCGGCAACAGCAGCGCGAACTCCTCGCCCCCGAGGCGTGCCACGAAGTCCGTCGTGCGTCGCTCCGCCGCCAGCCCTTCCCCGACCGCACGCAGGGTGCGATCCCCCGCCTCATGGCCGTAGGTGTCGTTCACCCGCTTGAAGAAGTCGATGTCGGCGATCACCAGCGCCATCGCGCCGCCGTAGCGGTCCGTCTCGCCGAGGAAGCGCGCGAACTGTTCGTCAAACGCGCGTCGGTTGGGCAGTCCCGTGAGCTGGTCCGTCCGCGCGCGTTCCGTGGCCTCGCGCACCGCCCAGGCCGTCTCGAGGGCGCCAGCCGCAATGACCCCGAGGTCCTTGGCCGCCGATGCGTCGTTGTGGGACAGACCATTTCGGCGCGGATGCCCGAGCACCATGGCGCCGATTGCCGCCTCGTCACCGCCACGTCGCAGCGGCACGATGCAGAGCGCGCGCACGTCCTTGGGGACCGGACAGTCGTCGAAGAGCTGCTCCTCCTGCCCCTGCAGCGGTCTTGTGT
>JAYQOZ010000102.1:0-4327 GCA_038145035.1 Gemmatimonadaceae bacterium
CTCCGGCGGCGGGGGGGCTGGGTTTTGTTTAACCGCGCCCGCGCCACCGTGCTCGCGGGCTGGGCGGGGGGGGGGCGGGCGCCCGCGGCCGCGGGCGGCCCTCGCGGGCCGTTGGTTCGGGACCCGGCCGCCCCGCCCTGGACCATTTCGGAGCCCGGTCGGAGGCGGAGCCAGCGCGTGCGCATCCTGGCGGAGCTGGTCTCGCGCACGGACTCCGTCGCACGTCGTGATTCGCTGGAGAGCGTTCTCGACGTCGCCTGGGGCGACGTGCCCGAGGCATCGCCGGCGCGCCTCGCGGGCATGGTGACCGCATTTGCGATCCGCGTGCCGCCGGACCGCGCCGAGCAGACGCCGAGCGGCGTGCGTCCGCCGTTCTCGTTCGTGGCCGAGCAGGTCCCGGGCGCCATGCCACGGCTGACCACGCCCGACGGCGCGAGCTGCACGGACCTGCATGCGATGGCGGTGCAGGGCTGGCGCGAGGCCTGGATCCCGTTGCCGGGACGTCTCGAGCCCGGACAGCAGTGGCAGGACTCGTCGCGCTACGTGATGTGCCGCGACGGGATTCCGCTGACGGTCGAGACCGTGCGACGCTTCGTCGTGGACCGCGCGGTTGAGCGGGGCGGGGAGCTCCTGCTGCTGGTGCGCCGTCGCACGACGACGACCCTGAGCGGCGACGGGTTCCAGTTCGGCGAGCCGGTGCGCCTGCGCGGCGAGGGCGCCGGTGAGATGCTGATGGCCCTCTCCCCTTCTGGCGGCATCATCGTGTCGGGCGAGGGCCGCTCGGTGCTCCAGGTCCACCTCGAAGGACGCCGGCGCAGGCAGGAGTTGCTGCAGACCAGCCGGATCCTGATTTCCGAGCCCGACTAGGGGCGCCCACGCCCGGACCGCGGCGCGCGACCCGGGCCCGCCCCCGGTGAGCGGTCGCGGTCAGTCGACCAGCCGCAGCGGCATCAGCAGGCAGAGATACTTGCCGGACCCGGACCAGCCTTCGGGCTCCAGCGTCGAGGCACGCTCGGGCGCGCGGAAGGTCATGCGCACCTCCTCGGTCGGCATGTAGCGCAGGATCTCGAGGAGGTAGGCCGCATTGAAGCCGATGTCGAGGGGGTCGCCCTCATAGCGAACCGGCAGCTCGTCCTGTGCCTCGCCAAGGTCCGGTGTGGACACCGAGAACCTGAGCATGCCGGCGTTGAAGGAGAGCCGGATGCGGTGCGTCTGGTCCGACGCGACGACGCTCATCCGCTTGAGTGCGCCGGCGAAGGCCGCGCGATCCAGGATGGCGTACTTGTCGTTGTCCTTCGGGATGACCTGCTCGTAGCCCGGATACGGCCCCTCGATCAATCGCGTGAACACCGACGTGAACGGCGAGCGGAAGCCGAGGTGATTCTCCCCCTGTGCGACCTCGAGTTCCTCCTCGGCCGGGAAGAGCCGCCGGATCTGCTCCAGGGCCTTCGGCGGGATGATGTGCTCCGCCTTCTGCCCGCCGCGGACCGGCACCTCCATCTTGGCCAGGCGGTGCCCGTTGGTGGCCACCATGCGCATCAGGTCGCTGCGCATTTCCCAGAGCACGCCATTGAGAATCGGGCGGCTCTCCTCGGTGCTCGCGGCGAAGGCCGTGTGCCCGATGAGTTTCTGCAGGTCACCCGAGGGAATCCGCACGGCCTTGTCAAACTGCACGGCCGGGAAGCTCGGGAACTCAGACTTCGGCAGGCCCAGCAGCTTGAACTTCGAACGGCCGCACTCGAGCGTGATGCGCTGGTCGCCGGACGTGGAGATGCGCACCGGCGACGGCGGCAGCTCGCGCGCGATTTCGGTGAGCTTGCGGGCAGGGATGGTGATGGCGCCCGCGCTCTCGACGTCGGCCGTGACTTCGGTGCTGACCGCGATGTCGAGATCCGTACCGGAGATCCGGATGCCCTTGTCGGTGGTCTGCACCAAGAGATTCGCCAGCACCGGCAGCGTCGTCTTGTTGGGGACGGCAGGGGTGACGGCAGCGAGACCTTCCTGCAACTTCTCGCGTGTGATGGTGAAACGCATCGGAACAGGGGCGAATGTGGAAGGGCGCGAGGGCCCTGCTGTTTCTGTCTACTGAATTTCTTTGTTAGTAGAAGTAGTAGCAAGGTGTGGATTGTGGACGAAACGCGAAAGTGCTTCGGCCCTTGGGACTTCCCCACGCGGGCTCACGTGGATTCGCTGCGGAGGGGGCGTGGACCGCTGGGGGGAAGTGTCGCCGTGGCCTCGCCGCGCGTGGGTTCGCCGTGGACTATGTGGAATGCCGGACGGTTTCCCGCACGCGTTCCACACGCCCCCGGAACTCCGCGCTTTCCTTCATTGTCTCGGCGACGCGTTCGAGGGAGTGAATCACCGTGGAGTGGTCGCGGCCACCGAAGGCCTGGCCAATTTCCACGAGCTGCAGGCCCAGGACCTCGCGGGCAAGGTACATCGCGACCTGCCGCGGGATGGTCAGCGTCTTGGTGCGGGTCTTGGACTGCAGGCCCTCGACCGTGACGCCCCATTCGTCGGCGACCCGCTGTTGAATGAGCGCCATCTTGCCCTGCCGCTCCGGGCGGACCTGCGGGCCGTCCGGGCCCCGGAGCTTGTCCCGCAGCGCCTCGCGGGCAAGGTCCACCGTGACCACGCGATGCTTCAGTGAGGCGAAGGCGAGGAGCTTGATGATGGAGCCCTCGAGCTCGCGCACGTTCGACTGGACGTGGTCCGCGATGAAATGCAGGACGTCGTCGGGAATCGTGTGCTCGAGGTGGTCCTGCTCTGCCTTGCGGCGCAGGATGGCGATGCGGTGCTCGAGGTCCGGCTGCCCGACATCGGCGACCATGCCCCAGGCGAAGCGCGAGGCGAGGCGCGCCTCGAGCTTCGGGATCTCGGAGGGCGGTCGGTCCGAGGTGAGCACGATCTGGCGGCCCGCCTCATATAGGGCATTGAAGGTGTGAAAGAACTCCTCCTGCGTGGAGTTCTTGCCGCCGATGAAATGCACGTCGTCCACCAGGAACAGGTCAGTCTCGCGGTAGCGGCGGCGGAAGTCGTGCATGGCGCCCTTGCCGATCGAGGTAATGACGTCGTTGGTGAATTGCTCGGTGGTGATATAGGTGACGCGGGTCTGCGGGGCGCGCTTCAGGATGTCGTGCGCGATGGCCTGCATGAGGTGCGTCTTGCCGAGCCCAGTGGGACCGTAGAAAAAGAGCGGGTTGTAGGTCTTGCCGGGGGCCTGGGCCACGGCCATGGCAGCCGCGGCCGCCAGGTCATTGGACTTGCCAATGACGAAGGTATCAAAGGAATAGCGATCGTTCAGGGAGCTGAGCGTAACGCTGGCTGGCGCCTTTTCTGGCTCGATGATGGGCCGGTCGTGTCCCTTTTCTGGCACAAAAAGGTCCATCTGACTACGCTGAAGCCGCTCCTGCTGCACGCGCAACGCAATCTTCACCGGCTGTCCCAGGGCCACCGGCGCCAGAGACTCCAGGAGGGCGGTGTGCTTCCGCTCGTTCCACTCGACCGAAAACTGGTCGGGGGCACAGAGTGTGAGGGCCTCGCCAGAGAACTCGGCCGCGGTCAGCGGTGCAAGCCAAGTCTCAACTATGTGATCCGGCAGTTGTGTGCGCGCCCGGTCGAGCAGGCGCGCCCACACGTCCGTGGGGGACAGGGACATCGGGGAGACGTGCCGATTGTGGAAATTTTACGGGAGCGCGAAGCTATGGCTCGCCTGTGGATAAGTCAACGCTCGTGACTCCGAACCAGTGTAAGGCGTGAACCTTCGCCGTTGACGTAACCTCTAGACCGGAATACGTTTAGCGTTCTGTTCGCGAAGTGATTTCCGCCTTTTTGGAGCAACGATGGGTAAGCCGACGTATCGCCCGCGCAATAAGCGTCGTATCAAGACGCACGGATTCCGCGCGCGCATGGAGACCAAGTGGGGGCGTGAGGTGCTCAGCCGGCGTCGCAAGAAGGGACGCAAGCGGCTGACCGTGAAGCTCCCGTCGAAATACGCAGGCGCCTGAGGATCCGCGCCGCGTGGCGTCGCCGGAGCGGCTGACGCGCACGGCCGACCTCGAGCTGGTCCGCCGCGAAGGGAAGCGAGTCCGAACCGCGCTGCTCGAGGTTCGGGTGCTCGCTTCCCTTCTTCGTGCCCATCGGGTCGGCGTGATCGTGCCGCGGTTCAAGCACAGCGCCGTGGCCCGCAACCGACTGAAGCGTCAGCTGCGCGAGTTGTTGCGGCACGAGTGGACGGCACTGCTGGCTCCGTTGCCACCACAGGATCTGGTGTTGCGGGCGGCGGGCCCGGCCGACACCCCCCCCCCCCCCGCCCCGCCCCCCGGGA
>JAYQOZ010000102.1:4337-7793 GCA_038145035.1 Gemmatimonadaceae bacterium
CGGGCCTACGCCGCCGACCGCGCGCGCCTGCGACAGGACATCCAGCGCCTCGGCGCACGAGTCGTGGAGCTGGCGGGGCTGGCGGCGTGAGGGCGCTGCTGGTGGTGTTCGTCCGGGCGTACCAGGTGGTACTGTCGCCGATGTTGCCGGCCGCCTGTCGTTATCATCCCACGTGTTCGCATTACGCGATTGAGGCGCTGGAGAAGCACGGGGCCCTACGGGGTTCCTGGCTCGCCGTGAAGCGCATCGCGCGCTGTCATCCGTTCCGGCCCGGGGGCTATGACCCGGTGCCTGACCCGCCGTCCCCACCGTCGATCACCCGTCGAGATGGATAAGCGTTTCTTCCTGGCCCTGTTGCTCACGGGCGCCGTTGTCATCGCCACGCCGCTGATCTTCAGGCAGCCGGTGGCGCCGACCCCGACCGTTGCGGCGCCGTTGACGAGTGCGGCCGGCGACAGCCCCGCCGTCGCGCCCGCTATTGCACCCGCCGCTGCGCCCGCCGTGACGCCGGGCGCGATCGCCCCGGCCGGCCCCGGAGGCAGCACCGCGCCGCCGCTCATCGGCGCCGCTGCCGCGAGCGCGGCCGCCACCGCACCCGCCGTGGTGGCGGAGACGCTCTCGTTGGGCAACGAGCTTGCGACCTATCACTTCAGCACGCTCGGCGCGCGCTTCCTCTCGGCGGACCTGCCGAACTTCCGCCGCCTCGGCGAGAGCGGCGGCGCGGTGCGGCTCGCGCACGGCCGTGAGGCGATGCTCGGGTTCCGCGCGATTGCCGGCGGGGACACGCTGTCCCTCGACCGCGTGCCGTTCACCGCGACGCGGCACCGCACGAGCGCTGGTGAGCAGCTGTCCTTTTCGGCCGCGCTGGGCGGCGGGGCCACGGTCGACATCACCTACACGCTGGCGCCCGACAACTACGTTGCGACCGTCGCGGTCAGTGGCGCGCAGCTGCCGCAGCCGGCCTTCCTGCTGGTGGACCTGCCGACGGGCTTCACCTCGCAGGAGGCGGATCCCGACGAGGACGCCCGGCATCTCGCGTACTCGTACAAGCCGCTCACCGCCGGCGCCGAGCGCGTTGATTTCCGGAAGCCGGATCCGAGCGAGCAGTTGCTGCGCAGCGGCCCCTTCACCTGGGTGGTGGCCAAGAGCAAGTACTTCCTCGTGGGCGTGCTCTCCCCGGGAGCCACGGCCTCGCCGTTCGCGGAGCTGCACGTCACCGGCGCGGCGCGGGTGAACAAGCTGGCGTTGCGCGCCGAGGGAACCGTGGTGGCGCCGCTCGGCGCCTCGGCGGTGAACTTCGAGATGTACGCCGGGCCCATCGAGTGGGACCGCATGGTGGCCATGGGACGCGACTTCGAGAACTCGAATCCCTACGGCGGCTGGATCAGCGGTGTCGTGCAGCCCTTCGCCACCATCGTGATGCGCATCCTGCTCTGGATGAAGCGCACGCTGGGCATCCAGTACGGATGGATCCTGGTGCTCTTCGGCATCGCCATCCGCCTGATGATGTGGCCGCTGAACACGCGCATGATGCGTTCGCAGCTGGCCATGCAGCGCCTGGCGCCGAAGATCCAGGAGGCGCAGGACAGGCATAAGGGCGATCCCGAGAAGCAGCGGCTGGCCGTGATGAAGGTCTACCAGGAGGCCGGCGTGAGCCCCTTCGCGGCGCTCTCGGGCTGCCTGCCGATGCTGATCCCGATGCCGGTGCTGTTCGCGCTGTTCTTCGTGTTCCAGAACACGATTGAGTTCCGCGGCGTGTCGTTCCTCTGGCTGGCCGACATCTCGCTCAAGGATCCGTTCTATATCCTGCCGCTGGCGATGGGCGCCTCGATGTACGCCCTGTCCTGGGTGGGCATGCGCAACGTTCCGCCGAACCCGCAGACGAAGATGATGTCGGTGCTGATGCCGGTGATTCTCACGGTGGCGCTGATCAACTTCGCCTCGGGGCTGAACCTGTACTACACGGTGCAGAACCTGGCCGCCCTGCCACAGCAGTGGCTGATCGCGAACGAGCGCGCCAAGGCCGGCACGCCGGGGACCCCCGTGGCGGCGGCGACGGCTGGTGGAGGCACGAGCAGGAAGCGCTGACGCGCGCGGCGACACGATCGTCGCGCTGGCCACGGCGCCGGGCCGAGGAGCCCTCGCCGTGGTCCGTTTGAGCGGACCCGAGGCGCTGGGAATCGCCGCACGCATCGGCGTGCCGCGGGACGTGCAGCCGCGCCACGTCACGCGCGTAGCGCTGTTCGCGCCCCGCGGCCTGGGTGGCGCGGAGGCCGGCGTCCCCCTCGACGAGGCGCTCGCCACCTACTTTCCCGCGCCGCACTCATTCACCGGCGAGCACGTCGTGGAGCTGAGCCTGCATGGTGGCAGCTACGTCGCTGCGACCGTGCTTGCCGCCCTGGCGACGGCCGGAGCGCGCCCCGCGCTGCCCGGCGAGTTCACCGAGCGCGCGGTGCGTCACGGCAAGCTGGACCTGTTACAGGCCGAGGCCATCGCCGACCTGATCGACGCACGCTCGCGGGCGACGCATCGTGCGGCGCTGCGCCAGCTGTCCGGGGCGCTCTCGCTGCGCCTCCATGCCCTGCGCGAGGCGCTGCTCGCGGTCGAGACCCTCATTGCCTATGACCTCGACTTCCCAGAGGAGGACGACGGCCCGCAGCCGCGCGCGCGCGCGGTGGCAGCCGCGGATGACGTCCTGGCGGCGCTCGCGGCGCTCGGCGCGACGCTCCCGGCCGCGGAACTCGGTCGCGATGGCGTGGCGGTGGTGTTGGCGGGCGCACCGAATGCCGGGAAGTCGTCGCTGCTCAACGCACTGGTGGGCGACGCGCGCGCGATCGTGAGCGAGCAGCCCGGCACCCCGCGCGATGCCATCGAGGTGCTGGTGGACGCGCACCCCTATCCCTGGCGCCTGGTGGACACGGCCGGATTGCGCGAGGCCGCCGACACGGTCGAGCGCCTCGGCGTGGAAGTCAGCGAGCGCTGGCTTCGCCGCGCCCAGGTGGTGCTCGTCTGCGGCGACGATGCCGCGTCGCTCGCCGCGGCATCGCGCGCGGTGTCCGCGCTCTCGGACGCCCCGCAGGTCCAGGTGCGCACGAAGGCCGACCTCGCCGCCGCCGGCGCCGCCACGCCACCGCAGGCCGTGGAGGTCAGCGCACGAGAGGGCAGCGGGCTCGACGCCCTCCGTCGCGCCATCGAGGAGGCGGTGCTGGCGGCCTACCCCGAGCCACCCGAAGACCAGCCAATGGTGACGCGCGCGCGTCACGCGGGCGCAATCGCGGCCGCCCAGGCCGAAGTCGCCGCCTTCCGGGAGAGCTGGGCTGCCGACTCGCTCCCGGCGCCGATTGCCGCGACGCACCTGCGCGCCGCGATCCACGCCCTCGACGAACTCACCGGTGCACTCGACGGGGTGGAGGTGCTGGAGCGTGGGTTTCGGGGGTGCTGTGTAGGGAAGTAGGA
>JAYQOZ010000103.1:0-7769 GCA_038145035.1 Gemmatimonadaceae bacterium
GGAACGCCCGGACCCCACCGCCGTGGGAAACGGCGCCCGTGCGCTGGGCATGTCGAACGCCGTGACGGCGATCGTCAACGACCTCAGCGCCATCGGCTGGAATCCGGCGGGGCTTTCGTATATCGACCGCATCGAGATTTCCGCCGTCGCCCGCGTGATGGTGCTCTCGACGGGCGCCGAGGCCTCCACCAACGTGGTCACGGCCACCGGGTTCCCCCGGTTCTCGGGTGATGGTGAGTACGCCGGGGCCCTGGACCCGCTGGAGATCGGCGGTATCGCCATCCCGTTCCGCATCGCCCGGCGCCGGGTCACCTTCGGCCTCGCGTACCGGCGTTTCGAGGCCAGCCTGCGGCCCGGCTCGTTCAAGGTGAATCGCCTCGAGTCCAACGGCCGGTACTTCAGCACCACCAAGTACTTCAACGAAGGCGCGGTCCGGTCCATCGCCCCGGCCGTCGGCCTCCAGCTGAACGACCGGCTCCGCGTCGGCGCGACGGTGAACATGCTCTCCGGCGAGCAGAGCTACGCCGTGAAGGGCCCGCTCACGTTCAAGTCCTATGTGGCCCAGGAGGACTACTCGGGCATCGCCCCGGAAGTCGGGCTGATGTACCGCTGGAACGAGACCCTGCAGCTTGGCGCGCAGGTCACCCTGCCGCACGACCGGAAGTTCACGATCGACAACGACACCACCGCCGTCGCCGCGACCCTGTCGGCGCCCATCCAGGTGGCCGTCGGCCTGGCCAGGCAGCTGAATGCGAAGGCAACGCTGACCGTTGACGCCCGCTACGCGCCGTGGTCGTCGGCCTCGTACACGGCCGACGCCCGCGGCAACGCCCTGCCCAGGAACGTCGGCACGCAGGACGCCCTAGGCCTCCCCGTGGGCTACGAGCGGGACGTCACGAACGAGGACCGCCGCTCCAGCATCCGCACGGGCGCGTTCTTCCGCACCACGACCTTCGAGGACCTGAACGCCAAGCAGGTCTCGGCATTCGGGCTTTCGGTCGGGCAGAGCTGGTACTACGAGCGGTACACGGTGGACCTGGGCGCGATGCTTGCGCGGAGCACCAAGTGGACGCGGTCGTCGACCACGCAGAGCACGGTCTCGTTGTCGAATCAGGACGTGATCGTGTCGCTGGGGCTGCGGCGGCACTTCGGGACGCTGCGGCGCGGGAACTGACGGCCACCGGGGGACGGATCCGGAGCGACGGAGACGCCACGGGCAGAACGGGGCAAATGCAGTCGAGGGCGGACCCGCAGTGGAACGCTGGGGATTCCGGGCCCCAGCGACTCACTACAAATCGCGCCCTCGACAACCTGCAAACCCTCGGGACTACTTCTCGTCCTCTGCGTCCTCGGCCACTGCGACGGCCTTGTTGATGCCGAGCACGGCCTTCACCTTCTCCTCGATCTCCGCCATCACGGCCGGGTTGTCCTTCAGGAACAGCTTCGCGTTCTCGCGGCCCTGCCCGATCCGCTGCGTTCCGTAGCTGTACCAGGCTCCCGACTTCTCGATGATCCCCGAGTCGGCGCCGATGTCCACCAGCAGCGACACGTGCGAAATCCCTTCCGCGTACATGATGTCGAACTCGGCCTGCCGGAACGGCGGTGCCACCTTGTTCTTCACCACCTTCACCCGGACGTGTGAGCCCACCACGTCCTCCTTGTCCTTCACCGGGCCGATGCGGCGGATGTCGAGCCGCAGCGACGCGTAGAACTTCAGGGCCTTGCCGCCGGTGGTCGTCTCGGGGCTGCCGAACATCACCCCGATCTTCTCACGCAGCTGGTTGATGAACACCACCGAGCAGTTCGACCGGGCGATGGCGCCGGTCAGCTTCCGGAGCGCCTGACTCATCAGGCGGGCCTGCAGGCCCACGTGCGAGTCGCCCATCTCCCCCTCGATCTCGGCCTTCGGCACCAGCGCCGCCACCGAGTCCACCACGATCACATCCACCGCCCCACTCCGGACCAGGATCTCGCAGATCTCGAGCGCCTGTTCGCCGGTGTCCGGCTGCGACACCAGCAGCTTCTCCACGTCCACGCCCAGCTTCGCGGCGTAGTCCGTATCCAGCGCGTGCTCCGCGTCAATGAACGCCGCGGTGCCGCCAAGCTTCTGCGCATTGGCCACGACGTGCAGACAGACCGTCGTCTTGCCGCTGCTTTCCGGCCCGTAGATCTCGGTGATGCGGCCCCGCGGGAATCCGCCGACGCCAATTGCGGCATCGAGGTTGATCGCTCCCGTCGGAATCGCGTCCACCTTCACCTTCGCGCCATCCTTCCCCATCTGCATGATGGCGCCCTTCCCGAACGACTTCTCGATCTGCGACACCGCCAGGCCCAACGCCTTCTTGCGATCGTCCTGCTGTGCCACCGTCGTAGCCATCGTGTACCTCGGGGAGGTGAAAGGGAATCTACCAGAAGGGGGACGCTGGGCTACCCCCGAATGAACGTCGAACAATCGGCGCCTTGCCGAACACCGAACAAATGGCGAATCACCGGTCGCCGCGCAAGCCCCAATTCTTGCTCAGTTTCGCAGTATCCACAGCTGCCGGATACTTTTGATACAGCACATTGTAGAAAATTGATATTGCCTTATACAACAATAGTTTAGGTTGTTTCGTGAGCGTTGATATCGTGAGGAAAATCATTTCACTGACATCACTTTTCCACATTTTTCCACAGCGTTTTATTATCCCTGGAAGGCGTTTTTCACGTGCTTCACCAGCACTCGATTTTCCGAAAGGAGCACGCCTACCACGTCAAACTGGTACGTCTCCCCCGCGCGCCCGTGGCGGTCGATCCAGACCCGCGCGCTGCGCGTCAGCTCACGCTGTTTTCGGTGGTGCACGGCCTCGACGGGATCACCAAACTCGACGCCGCGACGCGCCTTCACTTCCACGAACGCAACCAGCGTATCGCGCTCCGCAATCAGGTCGATGTCGCGGCGACCGTGGCGGAAGCGCCGCGCCAGGATGCGGAAGCCGTGCCGCGTCAGCCAGCGTTCGGCAATGCGCTCACCGAGGGCGCCGAGGCGTTGGTTGTGGCTCTGTGTCGTCACGCCCGCGAAGGTAGGGCGGACGCGCGGCGAAGTCGCATCGCCGCATTGCCCACGTCATCGCGGCGGCTACGGCGTCGGCTGCGGGTCCGCCGGAGGCTCGGGCGGGCCGGGCGTCCTGCCGAACAGGATGCCGCCACCGAGCGTGAATGCCCGCAGGCTCTGCTGCACGCCGTAGACGCGGAACAGCTCGCGCCGATACCCCACCGACGCCGTCACCGGGATCCGTGGCGCCGTCCACGACAGCATCGCCTCGGCGTTCCATCCCCACTGCTGCGGATCGCGCCCTTGGTCGGGCAGGCCGAAGTAGCGGGTTGCCGTCGCCTGCGTCGAGAACCCCGGAATCGGCAGGTTCACGCGGGACCGCAGGGTGGTGTGGAAGAAGGCGAAGGTCGAGTCGAGCAGCCCACCGGAGCGCAGGCTGAGTCCCCGACGGCTCCCTAGCCCGAGCCCAAGGGCCAGCGGCCGCGCGCCGAAGAGCAGGCCGATGTCCGTGTAGGTCGGGCTGCCGGCCCCGGCCGTCACCGCCCGGCCGGCGACGCCAATCCCACGCCCACGCAGCGGCTGCAGCACGCCTTCCACCTCCACCAGCGTGCCGACCCAATCGGCCTCGGGGAAGCTCGTGCCGGTGAACTGCACGCGGGTCATGTGCGCGGCCAGCGTCGCCGAGATGTAGGCCGGGGCCTCCTCCCGGTACTCGAGGGGCTCCAGGACCTTCGGGCGCGGGGCATTGCTATCCTCGCGCACCAGCGGCGTCCCGTCGGGACGCGTGGCGTCGGGGACGGTCTCGGGCGGCTTCCGCTGGAAGCAGCCGGACAGTCCGAGGGCACACGCGGCCAGCAGGAAGACTCGATGCAGGGGCACGTGGGGAAGCTAGTGACTGGCCTCACCCCATGAGAACTGCGGTCACCTAGGCCGCGCTGCGCTCTCCGGCAATCCGATCCAGGTCCTCAAGCCCAACCAGTACGTCCCGTGGCTTGGACCCATCCGGCGGCCCGAGCACCCCGGCCAGGTGCAGCTGGTCGATGATCCGCGCCGCGCGTCCGTAGCCGACCTTGAGCCGCCGCTGCAGCAGCGACGTGCTCCCGCCCTGGTGCTGGATGCACACCTCCGCCGCCTCGCGGCACAGCTTGTCGCGGTCCCCGATCTCCTCGGTGTTCTCCTCGCCACCGCCCGCCTCGGCGGCCTCCAGCGCCTTCACGCGCTCGAGGATGTCGCCCTCGCCGGCATACTCGTCCGTCGCGATCAGCCCCTCGGCCTCCATGGCCTGCTTCCGGGCCTCCTTTCGCTCCGTGTACCAGCCCATCAGGCGCTCCGTGTCGTCATTCGACAGGAAGGCCCCCTGCAGGCGGTTCGGCGCGCTCTTGCCGGGCGCGAGGAACAGCATGTCGCCGTTGCCCAGCAGGGACTCCGCCCCCATCCCGTCCAGGATGGTGCGGCTGTCGATCTGCGAGGCCACGCGGAACGCGATGCGGCTCGGGAAGTTCGCCTTGATCAGGCCCGTGATGACGTTCACGGAGGGCCGCTGCGTCGCCAGGATCAGGTGGATGCCGATGGCGCGGGCCTTCTGGGCCAGCATCGCCAGCGGCGTCTCCACCTCGGCGGCGCAGGTCATCATGAGGTCGGCCAGCTCGTCGATCACCACCACGATGTACGGCAGCACGCCGCCCGCGTACGTGCGGTCCTCGAAGCCCACATTCGGATCCTTCGGCTTCTTGAGCTCCGCCCCATCCCGAACCTTCGTGTTGAAGTCCTGGATATTGCGGGCGCCATTCTCCGCCAGCAGCGCGTAGCGCTCCTGCATCTCCAGCACCGCCCACTTGAGCACCGCCGCGGCATCGCGGTTGTCGGTGACCACCTTGTGGCGCAGGTGCGGGAGCACGTTGTAGACCGAAAGCTCGACCATCTTCGGATCCACCATCAGGAAGCGCAGGGTCTTCGGCGTGTGCCGGTAGATCAGCGACGTGATGATGGTGTTCACGCAGACCGACTTGCCCGAGCCCGTGGCACCGGCGATGAGCAGGTGCGGCATCTTCGCGAGGTCGGCGATCACCGGCTTGCCCTCGAGGTCGCGGCCCAGCCCGATCGGCAGCGCCATCGGCTTGGTCTGGTACTCACGCGACTCGAGCATGTCGCGGAAGGCGACCATCTCCGGCGTCGGATTCGGCACCTCGATGCCCACCGCGCCCTTCCCCGGGATCGGCGCGACGACGCGGATGCTCGGCGCGCGCATCGCGAGGGCGAGGTCGTTCGCGAGGTTGGCGAACTGCCGCACCTTCACGCCCGGGCCGGGCTCGATCTCGAACTGCGTGACCGTCGGGCCGCTGGTCCGCCCCGACAGGATGCCCTCGACCTTGAAGGTCTTGAGCGAGTCGATGAGCTTCGTGCCCATGGCGTCCAGCTGGGCGCGATTGGCCTCCTCGTTGGTCGCCGGTGCCGGCGTCAGGAGGTCGGGACTGGGAAGGGCGTGCTCTTCCGCAAGGGCCGAAGGACGGAGGACGGACGACGAAGGCTGGTGGCCGTCGTCGTCGACCTCGCCCTTTTCCTTCCGGCTCTTCCTTCCCTTCCCCTTCAGGGCCAGCTGCGGATTCTCCGGCGTCTCATCCACCAGCGTGATGAACGGCGCCTTGGCGTCCGCGCTGTCGTCGCTTCCGTCCTCCGTTTTCCGGCCTTCGTCCTGCTGGGCCTTCAGGCCCATCAGCGAGAAATCCGCCGCCGGCATCTCGTCCGCGTCCGGCTCCAGCTCCTCGGCCTTCGTGACGCTGTCCTCCGCGACCGCGACCGTCGGCGTACGGCGGCCGATGCTCAGGAGGGCGCGCACGGGGTTCCAGCCCAGCGTGACGGCCGCAAGGGCGGAAAACGCGACGGCAATGGCGATCCAGGCGCCGGCGGTGCCCAGGACGCCCTGGAGGTAGAAGGCGGCGAATGAGCCCCAGAGACCGGCGAGCACGTCGGGCGCGCCCGGCGGCAGCGTGCCCAGCCGGGCAAGGCCGGCGGCCACGGGAATCACGAAGGCGAGGCCAACCGCGAAGACGAGGAAACGCTGGTCCTCGCTCTCCTCGAGGCGCCCGAGCAGGCGCAGGCCGTGGACGGCGGGAATGATCGGCACCACGATGGCCGCCAGCGCGCCGACGAGCCCGAGCACCGACCAGCGAATGCAGCCACCGACAGGTCCGAAGGCGCCCCCCGCGGCGGCGCAGGACTCCGTGTACTCCGGCGCGCGACCGAACACCAACGCACCCGCAATGAACAGCGAGCCGAGCAGGAGGGCGATTCCGGACGTCTCGCGCAGGACGAAGCGCTTCCGGGCCGCCTGGGCATCGGCGGCCTGCTCGGCTTCGGGCGTCAGCGCCTCCGCACGCCTGCTGCGGCTCGTGGTCGGCGTCAGCGCGTCGTCCGGGGCGTCCTTGCGGACCCGGCTCCGCCGCGGCTTGGGGGCCAGCGGGGAGTCGGCGGGCGGCAGGTCTTCGAGGGCCGGCTTGCGGGGCATTCGTCTCGAGGGTTCGGGGGACAACTACGTGACGATTCGGGAGGGTTTCGGGAAACGGGCCGGCCCCTTCCCCCGCCGGACCGACCTCCGGACCCCGCGAGCCGCGGCGATGGCGCCGCCGGCGCCGCTACCGCCGCCCGAGAATCAGCCCCGCCCCGACCGCCAGCGACGACACCTCCTGCTCCGTCGTGAAGTGCCGGAACCGTTCGATCCGGTACCCCAGGTTCAGGCTGAACGGGACAGTCCGCGACGTCCAGCTCACCCCCGTTGCCGCGTTCCAGCCCTGCGGGCGCCGCGGAAGTGCACCGAGAACGGGCTCGCGCCCAGGCTGACGCGCGAGCGAAGGCCGAGGTAGCCCATCGGGTACGTGCTGCGGTAGCCCTTCCGGGCGTCATCGGGGTCGAGGGCCCGCCGCCGGAAAGTGCCGAGCCTCAATCGGCGAGCGCGAGCTACGCGCCGAGGCGCGGGGTCAGGCGCCAACGATCGACCGACGCGGCTGCCAGCAGGTCAACGGCAAACCCTGCACGGATGAGCGACTGGCCGTGCGGCGCCGCGGTCACGGCGCGCGCGGCGTCCCTTCCCTGCTCCCGCCACAGGGCGAGCGCGCGCTCCGCCGCCTCGCCGTCCGGCTGGGCGCCGAGTGCCTTGAGCAGCGCCCCGGCGCAGCAGCTGTCCTCGATCGCCTCGTCGCCAGCCTGGCCGGCGCAGAGCAGTACCACGGGTGCCCTCGCTGCAGCGAGCGCATCGGCGGTCGCCGAAAGATTCACGAAGCCAGCGACCAGAGTCATCGAGGCTGAGCGCGCAGCGCGCAGCGCCTGCGTGCCGTTGGTGGTCGTGGTGACCACCTCGCGTCCTGCCATGACGCCTGGAATGAATTCGCCGGGCGAGTTTCCAAGATCGAATCCAGGAATGCGTCGCGACTCCCGCTCCCCCGCCAGGAGCGGCCGCATCAATAGGCCTGCGGCGAGAGTCCGCGCTGCATCCGGCGTCTCCGCGGCATAGACCTTCGTGGCGCCATGCGCGAGCGCCGTGACCACCGACGTGGACCAGCGCAGCACGTCGATCACGGCGACGGCACAGCCAGCGAGCGCAGCAGGATCAGCATCCTGCCACCGCAGAACTACGGCGACGCGAGGAGAGATCCGGGCAGAGCCTACCACGAGGGGTGGGTATATACCCCCCCCCCCAACGGCCACCCCCCAAACAAAAAACAAAGAGCAAAACCCACCA
>JAYQOZ010000104.1:0-7706 GCA_038145035.1 Gemmatimonadaceae bacterium
CTCCACGGTGGCTTTCGGGTCCGCCGAGGGCGTGGTTGCCGAGACGGTCTCCACCACGTTCCCCTCGAGGTCGAGGAACGAGAACTCCAGCGTAAAGGCCTTGGCCGCCCGGCCGCGGTTCTCGACCGATCCGGAGATCACGGCGCCCTCGACGCGGCGCTCGAAGCGGTTGATCTGGACCCGCTGCTGCATGGCCGACTCCTCGCGCATCACGGCCTCGACGCCGCGGATGAGCTCGGCGCGCTTGCGGGGCTCGCGCTCGGTCTCGGCCACCTGACGCGCCGCCAACGTCTGCATCATCAGGTTGTCGGGGTTCCCCGGGTCGAGGGTCTTCAGCTTGTCGAGCAGTGGCATGGCCTCGGCGGGCTTCTTGGCCTCGATCAGCATGTAGGCAAGGAAGAAGTTCGCGTCACGGATGTTCGGGTTCTTCTCGAGCGACGACCTGTAGAGCGCCATCGCGTTGTCGTTCTTGTTAAGCAGGCGGGACGTCTCGGCGGCGATCAGCAGCGTGAGGTCCGGGTAGACGCTCGGATCCTCCAGCAGCGGCTGGATAAACTCGTCCATCAGCGCCTGGTCCTGCGTGAGCATCGCGATGTCGGTGGCGGCCGAGAAGTAGGCCGGGCCATCGGCGCCGGCCGGATCGGCGTTCCCAACCTCGATGTACAGGCGGGCGGCGCGCGTGAGCTTCTGGTTCCGCACCGCCACGTCGGACTCCGCCATGGCGACGCTCTGCAGCGACTGGGCGTACTGCGTCTTGAGCTGCAGCACCGTCTCCGCCAGCGAGGTGTCCTTGGAGGCGAGTTCGATGGCCTTGTCGAGCTGCGTCATCATCTCGTCCGCGTTGTTGCGGCGGGCCGCCACCTGCGCGAAGGCGTTGTAGACGAAGGGTGAGCGGCGGTCGAGCCGGAAGGCCTCCTTGGCCATGGCCTCCGCGCCATCGAGGTCGCCCTCGCCCAGAAGGCGGTAGGCCTCGCTGATGCGGGTGTTCCAGGGCTTCGACTGACGCCAGCGGTCGACGTCCGACTCACACTCCGGCGCCGCCCGCTCCACGATGGAAAGCAGGGAATCGGCGGCGTGGACCAGGTCGATCTGGCGCTCGCGGTCGCGGCCGAAGTTGAGGTCGCGCTCGGTCATGCTCTCCGGCGCGGGGTCCTGGTGCAGCCAGAGGATGTAGACCTGGGCGCGCGCGTACGCGAGGCCGATGGGGTTCGACGCAAAGCGCCGGTCGTCCGTCAGGATCCCGGCGGCGGTGCGCAGCGCCTTGGCCGCGTCCTCGCCCTCCGGGTTCTGTGCGGCGCCCTGGATCTGCAGGACGGCCGTGGCGAGTTGCGCGGGCTTGTACAGGTCGATCGAGCACTCGGTCGCCTGGGCGAGCACTGCGGCCGGGGCGAGCGCGGCAGTGAGTGCGGCGGCGACGGTCAGGCGGGGAAGGAGGGGCATCGGTCGCGTAGTTGGGGACAGGAGGGGCGGGTCGGGGACTGCGGGCCGGGGAGGGGGGAAACAAACGCCCCACGAGAATGACCCCGTGAGGCGATGGGCGGTACAAGACTCGAACTTGTGACCTCCACGATGTCAACGTGGCGCTCTAACCAACTGAGCTAACCGCCCGTGGATACCCGACGCCGTCCGTGAACGTTCCGGACAGGTCAAGCGTTGACCTGCTGTCGCCGATGCTGCCGGTGGCGACAGAGCGGGAAACGGGACTCGAACCCGCGACCCCAACCTTGGCAAGGTTGTGCTCTACCAACTGAGCTATTCCCGCAGACAGGAGCAGGCGTGCCCGTTCCCGTTCGTTACCACGATCCACGCCGCCCGGTGGCTTGGGCGGGAAGTGGAGGCGAGGGGAATCGAACCCCTGACCTCTTGAATGCCATTCAAGCGCTCTCCCAACTGAGCTACGCCCCCGCGCTCGGTACGCGCGTCCACGCACCTGACAGGAACCGTAGAACCTATCCGAGAGTATATGGGCGGTCAAGGACTCTGACTGGCGTCTTGGCCAGGATTCCTTATCTTAGGGTTCGCTTTTCCCCATCGAATTCCGCCGGGCCGATCCTCAGGCCCAGGATGTCATAAGCAATGGCTACAGAAGTGAAGCGCCGGAAGCGGCGCGCCGCGCCGGCCGGGATCGCCCCGAGCGAGCCCGAGCGCGACATTCTCGACCAGTACCTGTACGAGGTCTCCACGTACCCCCTCCTGAAGGGGAACGAGGAGATCGAGGTTGCCCGGAAGATCCGCGCCGGCGACCAGGACGCGCTGCAGGAGCTCGTCAAGCGCAACCTCCGCTTCGTCATTTCGGTCGCCAAGAAGTACCAGAACCGCGGCCTGCCCCTCATCGACCTCATCGGCGAGGGCAACGTCGGCCTGCTGACGGCCGCCCGCAAGTTCGATCCCGACCAGGGCGTGAAGTTCATCTCCTACGCCGTGTGGTGGATCCGTCAGGCCATCCTGAGCTCGCTGGCCCGCCAGGGCCGCACGGTCCGCGTGCCGCTCAACCGCACCGCGGACCTCTCGCGCATCATCAAGGCCTCGGAGATCCTGCGCCAGAAGCTCCGTCGGGAGCCCACCCCGGAGGAGCTGTCGCAGGTCACCGGCCTCTCGGTGGACGTCGTGCAGTCGCTGGCCGCGCTGAACACCGGTGACGTGCGCCTCGACGCGCCGATGGACCCGGATGGCGACCGCTCGCTCATCGAGCGCTTCGTCGCCGACGAGATGCCGGACACCGAGGAGGAGGCGATGAACCGCTTCCTCAACGACGAGATCGAGCAGGCCCTCAACACCCTGCCCCCGCGCGACGCCAAGGTGCTGCGCCTGTACTTTGGGCTCGAGGGCGGCCGCGAGCACACGCTCGAGGAAATCGGTTCGATGCTCGGCGTCACCCGTGAGCGCGTCCGCCAGCTGCGCGATCGCGCGCTTAAGCGGCTGCGTGAGGGGGACGTGGGGCGCGCGCTGGGGTCGTTCGCGGCGTAACGGACGACGGAGGACGGAGGACGAAGGGGGGGCGCGGTGCGAAGCCGCGTGATTGGGCGCATATTCAGGGAGCGTTCGACCTCCGTCCTCGGTCCGCCCATACGTGATCGTCTTCGACAACCTCTACAAGGCCTTTGGTGACAACGAGGTGCTACGCGGATTCTCCCTCGAGGTGAAGGAGGGGGAGACCATGGTCATCATCGGCTATTCCGGCACCGGAAAGTCGGTGGCGATCAAGCATATCGTCGGGCTCCTCGAGCCGGACGCCGGCCGGGTCTTCGTGGACGGGGTGGAGGTGGAGAGCCTCTCGCGCCAGGACCTCTACCAGCTCCGGGCGAAGATCGGCTATGTCTTCCAGTTCGCGGCCCTGTTCGACTCCCTGACCATCGCCGACAACGTCGCCATGGGGCTGCGAAAGCAGGGGCTGCTCACCGAGCCGCAGATCCGGGACCGCGTGCACGAGGCCCTCGAGCTGGTGGACCTCGACGATAACGTCGGCGGCCGGCTTCCCTCCGAGCTGTCAGGCGGCATGCGCAAGCGTGTCGGCATCGCCCGCGCCATCGCGCTGCGGCCGAAGTACCTGCTCTATGATGAGCCGACCACGGGCCTCGATCCCGTGACCTCGGCCATCATCGACGACCTGATGCTCCGCATGCAGCGGCAACTGGGCGTCACCGGCATCGTGATTACGCACGACATGCGCAGCGCCTACACCGTGGGCACGCGCATCGCGATGCTCTACGAGGGCCAGGTGCGGCAGGTGGGCTCGGTGGACGAGATCAAGGCCACACGGGACCCCATCGTCCGGCAGTTCATCGAGGGTCGGGCCGAACTCGAGCCATCCGAACTCCCGGCGCGGTGACGCGCAGGAAGAAGGTCCGTGAGGAGGTCTCCGCCGGGGGCATCGTGTTCCGGCGCGATGGCGCGCGGACCTTCTTCCTGCTCATCCGCGATCCGTACCGGAACTGGGGATTTCCCAAGGGCCACCTCGAGGACGGCGAGGAACCGGCATCGGCGGCCCTGCGCGAGGTGGCGGAGGAGACCGGGCTCGACGGTCTCGAGCTGCGCGCCGCCGTCGAGACCATCGACTGGACCTTTCGCTTCCGCGGCCGGCAGATCAACAACGTCTGCCACTTCTTCCTGATGGAGACGGCCCAGCGCCGGACGGTGCCGCAGCAGGCTGAGGGCATCACCGCCTGCCGCTGGGCCTCGTACGAGCAGGCGACGAAGATGATCGCGTATGACAACGCCCGGGCCGTGCTTGACCAGGCGAAGGCCCTACTGCAGGACGGGGCACGCGACGGACGTCCCGCCGACTCCCGCTCCGCGTCCTGAGATGCCGGAACGCAGCCTCGGTCCGTTGGCCCTCCCATCGGTGGTGGCGGTGACGACCCGTGAGCGCGCCCGCGACGTCCTGCGCCGCGCGTTCCCGAGGCGTCGGGGCCGCCTGGCCCTGGTGCGCAGCGCCGCCGAGCTCCGGCACGAACTGGCGACGACGCTGGTGGACGCGGTGCTGCTGGACCTGGCCCAGCCGACGGACGATACGTGGGCGTTGGCGGCGATGGCCCGGGACTTCCCGAGCGTCCCATTCGTGGGTTATGCGCCGCTCCGGCCGGCGGACGCCGCGACGCCGGCCCGCGCGGCGCAGATCGAGCTGGCCGACGTGCTCGTCGAGGGTGCCGAGGACGACGTGCTCCGGGAGCTGGTCCTGCCGAGCACGTTCACCGTGCGGTTCGCGACGGCGCTGCAGGATGCGCCGGCACGCGTGGGACTCACGACCCCCGTGCAGCTCAGCGCCTGGCGGTTCATCGTCGCGCAGGGCGGACGGATCGTGCGCACCGAGGCCATCGCCACGGCGGTGGGCCTCACACGCGAACACCTGAGCCGACGCTTCTCGTCGGGTGGCGCCCCGAACCTGAAGCGGATCATCGACCTGGTCCGCCTGCTGGCGGCCGCGGAACTGGCAAAGAACCCGGGGCTCGACCTGCCGGACATTGCGCGGATCCTGGGCTTTGCCTCCGCCTCCCATCTCAGCGCGACCTGCCAGCGGCTGGTGGGGGTGAAGAGCTCCTCGCTGGCGCGGTTGCGGCCGGCGGACCTGATGGACCGATTCGTGAAGCAGGGGCGGGGGCGGTCTCGGTCGTAGGGCCTGACTTCGGGTGCCGAAGGGTCCACGAAATCCCGGGCGGCGTCGGTTGCAGAACCCCCCTGATTGTGATTATTTTCACAAGCTATACCTGAACCGCGCTCCGCCCCGGTTTCCGGGCGCGCACCGAGCGCACCGCATCCGCTCCATCCACGCTCTTTTCCGACGACCGATATGGCTTCCCAGACGGCGCTGCGCCCGGGCGAGATCAAGGACATTCTCCTTCGCGAGATCGAGGCCGCTGACCTCAACACTCTCGACGTCGAGGAGGTTGGTTCCGTCCTCGAGGTGAAGGACGGCATCGCCCGCATCTACGGCCTCCAGAAGGCGATGGCCGGCGAGATGCTCGAGATCAAGTCCTCCGAGACCGGCGAGACCATCACGGCCCTCGCCCTCAACCTCGAAGAGGACAACATCGGCGCCGTTATCCTCGGCGACTACCTCCAGCTGAAGGAGGGCGATGAGGTCCGCCGCACCGCCCGCGTGCTCGAGGTGCCGGTCGGCCCCGCGATGATCGGCCGCGTCGTCGACGCGCTCGGCCGCCCCATCGACGGCCAGGGCCCGATCAACACCAGCATGAGCCGCAAGGTGGAGTCGGAGGCCCCCGGCATCATCGTCCGCCAGCCGGTGGGTGAGCCGCTGCAGACCGGCATCAAGGCCATCGACGCCATGATCCCGATCGGCCGCGGCCAGCGCGAGCTGATCATCGGTGACCGTGGCACCGGCAAGACCGCCATCGCCATCGACACCATCATCAACCAGAAGGGCACCGGCGTCGTCTGCGTGTACGTCGCGATCGGCCAGAAGGCCTCGACGGTCGCCAGCGTGGTGGAGAAGCTGAAGGAGGCCGGCGCGATGGAGTACACCATCGTCGTCGTCGCCTCGGCCTCGGACCCGGCGCCGATGCAGTACATCGCCCCCTACTCGGGCGTGGCGATGGCCGAGTACTTCATGTACCACGAGGGCAAGGCCACCCTGGCCGTCTACGACGACCTCTCCAAGCAGGCCGCGGCCTACCGCCAGCTCTCGCTGGTGCTGCGCCGTCCGCCGGGCCGCGAGGCGTTCCCAGGCGACGTGTTCTATCTCCACAGCCGCCTGCTCGAGCGGGCCGCCAAGCTCTCGAACGACCCGAAGATCGTCGACAACACGACCATCTTCGCCCCGGGCGGCTCGCTGACGGCGCTGCCCATCATCGAGACGCAGGCCGGCGACGTGTCCGCCTACATCCCGACGAACGTCATCTCGATTACCGACGGCCAGATCTTCCTCGAGTCCGACCTGTTCTTCGCCGGCGTCCGCCCCGCGATCAACGTCGGCATCTCGGTGTCGCGCGTGGGTGGCGCGGCGCAGACGAAGGCCGTGAAGTCCGTGGCCGGCCGCCTGCGCCTGGACCTGGCGCAGTACCGTGAGCTCGAGGCCTTCGCGGCCTTCGCCTCGGACCTCGACGCCGCCACCAAGAAGCAGCTCGAGCGCGGCGCCCGCACGGTGGAGGTCCTCAAGCAGGGCCAGTACCGCCCGATGGGCTTCGAGCAGCAGGCCATGATCATCTTCGCGGTCACCAACGGCTACATCGACGACGTCGACGTCGCCAAGGTCCGCGACTGGGAGGCCGGCTTCCACGAGTACGTGAAGGCGCAGTTCCCGCAGATCGGCGACACCATCAAGAAGGACAAGGTCGTGTCGAAGGAGACCGAGGCCGAGCTGCGGCGTGCGATCGAGCAGTACAAGGCGACCAAGGGATGAACGGTGAACGGTGAACGAGGCGAGGCCGAAGGGCCTCGCCCCCTTCATCCTTCACCCTTTCACTGAGCCCACACGAAATGGCAAAGGGTCGCGAACTCAAGGGACGAATCAAGTCGGTCGAGAACACCCGCAAGATCACGCGGACGATGGAGATGGTTGCCACGTCCAAGATGAAGCGGGCGGTGGATCGCGTGGTGGCTGCCCGCCCCTATGCGACCGCCCTCGGTGACGTGATCGCCTCGCTCTACAACCCGGACCTCGCCGAGCGCTTCCCGCTCCTCCGCCAGCCGGCGACGCAGAGGAAGGCGGCGCTGGTGCTGCTCACCTCGAACCGCGGCCTCGCCGGCGCGTTCAACGCCAATCTGATCAAGGAGGCGCGCGCGACGCTCGCCAGGCTCGAGCAGGCGGGCAGCGAGGTGGAGCTGCACGTGGTCGGCAAGAAGGGCATCGGGTTCTTCCGCTACATCGGCCGCGCCGTGGCCGTGCAGCGCACGGACATCACGGACCGTCCGAGCGCGCAGGATGCCGCCTCCCTCGTGGACGCGCTGATGCAGCGCTTCGTGGACGGTGAGCTCGATGCCGTGTACGTGGTCGGCTCGCGCTTCAACTCCGTGCTCTCCACGCCGCCGACGACCGAGCGGGTGCTGCCCGTGACGCCGCCGTCCGCCAAGGGCGGCCAGAAGGATTACCTGCTGTATCCCTCGGCTGAGGAGATCCTCACCGAGTTGCTGCCCTCGTACGTGCGCAATGCGGTCTACCGCGCGCTCGTCGAGACCGCGGCCGCCGAGCAGGCCGTGCTGTCCGCCTTCGCCAACCGAAAGTTCGCCGAGTTCATCGACGCCAAGATCGA
>JAYQOZ010000105.1:0-7700 GCA_038145035.1 Gemmatimonadaceae bacterium
GGCCGCTCCCCCGTGACGCGCCGCACGGGCGCGCCGCCAGCGATCGGCGGCGAGCACAGCCAGCAGAATGACTGCCGTCAGCACCTGCACGGCGACCAGGGGGATTCCCGCCTCGCGCTGCATCGATGCGCCGCCGGCTTCGATTGCGCCGAAGAGGATGGCGCTCGCCACCACCCAACGCGGATCCAGGCGCGCCAACAGGGCCACGGCGATGGCCGTGTAGCCCAGTCCGGGGGAGATCCCTTCGTACAGCGCCCAGGTCACGCCGCTCACCTCGGAGGCGCCGGCGAGTCCCGCGAGCGCGCCGCTGGCCACGAAGGCGGCGCCGGCCAGGCGCTCCACGTCGATGAGTCCGGCGCTGGCCGAGGCCCGGGGACTCAGTCCGATGGCGCGGATCCGAAAGCCCAAGGCCGTCCGTGCGAAGACATACCAGAGGCCGGCGGCGGCGACCAACGCCAGCAGGAATCCGAGGTGCAGGCGCTGGCCGGCAATCAGAAACGGGAGCTGCGCCGACTCGGTGAAGGGCAGCGACTGCGGATACACGCGCGTCGGTTCCTGCAGTGGACCGCGGACGGCCCACGAGAGCAACGCGGCCGCGACGAAGTTCAGCATGATGGTGCTGATGACCTCAAGTACGCCGAAGCGCCGCCGCAGCACGGCGGCGATCCACGCCCACGCGGCGCCACCCGCCATGCCCGCCAGCAACACCAGCGGCAGCACGACGGCGCGCGGCCAGCCGCCAAGCCCCAGTGCCATCACCGAGGCCGCGACGGCACCCACCAGCAGTTGACCCTCTGCGCCGATGTTGAGGACGCCGGCGCGGAACGCCACGGCGATTGCGAGGCCGAGCAACACCAGGGGCGTCGCACGGACCAACGTGGCGGACCAGAGCGCGAACGCGGAACCGAACGCGCCGTCCCAGAAGGCGAGCAGTGCATCCATCAGGACGCGACTCCCAACAGGGCGCGCGCATACGGCGTCCGGTCTGCCGGATCTGCCGGCGGTGGAATCTCCGTGACCGTGCCCCGAAAGCACACGACGATGCGGGAAGTCAGGCTCAGCACCTCGTCGAGGTCGGCAGAGTGCAGCACCACCGCGCCACCGGCCCGCGCGACCGCCCGCAGTTCCTCATGCACCCGCGCCGTCGCCCGCATGTCGAGTCCGCGCGTGGGATGCTCGGCGACCAGGGCCTGCGGCGCGATGCCGCGCTCCCGTCCCACCACAAAGCGCTGCTGATTGCCGCCCGACAGCGATCGGAGCGGCGCATCGGCGCCCGCGGCCCGGACGTCGTGCTCCGAGAGCAGCCGCGCGACCTCGATTCGGCGCGCCCCCCAGTCCACACGGCCCCGCACAGGACCCACCCCGGAGAGCACAAGGTTCTCGACTAACGACAGCTCGGGGATGACGGCATCCTGCAGGCGATCGCCGGGGATGAAGCCAACGGGAGAGGGGCGCGTCACCCGCCCGGTTGTTGGATCCAGACGGCCGGCGAGCAGGCGCAGCAACTCATCCTGCCCCGCCCCGTCGACGCCAAGGACACCGAGCATTTCGCCGGCGCGGACCTCAAGGGTTGTCTCGCGCAGCGTGGGGACGCCGCGTGCGTCGGTGACGCTCGCGGCCTGCAGGGCGAATATTGCGGCGCCACTCCCCGTAGCCGGCATCGGTGGCGCGTTGAGCTCCGGAGCCTCGCCCCCCACGACCCCCGTCACGAGCTGCCCCTCGCCCCACTCGCGGCAGCGCCCCGTCAGCACCGTGCGTCCGCGCCGCAGCACCGTGAGGTCGTCGGCAACCGACAGGGCCTCGCGCAGCTTGTGCGTGATCAGCACCACCGTGCCGCCGTCGGCGGTAAAGCGGCGCATCCACGCGTAGAGCTCGTTACTCTCCGTCGGTGTCAGGACGGCCGTGGGCTCGTCGAGCACGAGCAGCTGCGGGTTCTCCGCGAGGGCGCGCAGCAGTTCCACGCGCTGCTGGACGGCCACCGGGAGATCGCGCACGTACGCCCGCGGGTCGACCACGAGTCCCGTGTCCTCGCCGAGCGCCTGCACCCGGGCGATGGCCGCGCGCGCGTCGAATCGCCCCCGTCCGCCAAGGGCGACGTTCTCCGCCACCGTGAAGGCGGGCACCAGCAGGAAGTGCTGGTGCACCATTCCAATGCCAGCGGCGCGGGCGTCACGCGAGGAACGGAAGGTGCGCGGCCGGCCGTCGCACAGGAGCTCCCCGGCATCGGGTCGCAGCAGCCCGTAGGCCACCCGCATCAGCGTGGACTTGCCTGCCCCGTTTTCGCCGAGCAGCGCGTGGACGCTGCCGCGCCGGATGTCGCAGCCCGCGCCGTCAAGCGCGAGGACACCCCCGAAGCGCTTCGTGACCGCGCGGAGCGAGAGCGCGGTCGCCTCGCTCACAGGCCCGTGGGGGCGTGGAGGAAGGTCCATGGTACGGCAAAGCGCTCCGACAGGTGCGCCGCGAGCGCCCGCACGCCCAGGGTCTCGGTGGCATAGTGGCCCGCGTACACGATGACGAGGCCACGCTCCGGCGCATCCACGGCGCTCCAATGGGGACCTTCGCCCACGATCAGGGTATCGACGCCGCTGTCGTAGGCCTCCCGCAGCGTCTCGACCTGCGCGCCCGAGCCGGAGCAGATCGCCCAGCGCCGCGTGCGATGCCCGTCGGGAATGGCCGAGGCCACGGTGTGCTGCCCCAGCGGCCCGGCCCAGGCGCGCACGCGCGCCACGAGTGCGACGGTGTCCTCATCGCCCTCGCCCCGGACGCCGCAGTGGATGTGCTGATACCGCGCAAAGCCGCCGTTCGGGGTGAGGCCAAGGGTCTCAGCGAGGAGCAGGGAGTTGCCGAAGGTGTCGTGCGCGTCGAGCGGCAGGTGTGCGGAATACAGCGCCAGGTCCTGGGCAAAGAGCGCCCGCAGGCGCGCTTCCTGGGGTCCGACGATGCGTTGCAGGCCGTTCCAGAACAGGCCGTGATGCACGAGGAGCAGGTTTGCATCGGCGGCCGCAGCCATGGTGATCGTGCGCAGCGAGGCATCCACGGCGGCTGCGATGCGACGCACGGGGCCGCGATGCCCGACCTGCAGGCCATTGAGCGCGGGCGGATAATCCGGCGTGTCGGCGATGCGGAGGAGCTCGTCGCAGTAGCGCGCGATGTCGGTGACGGTCGGGGCAGGCACGGCGGCGTCAGGGCGTTGGGGCGAGTGCCGGCCCACGACCGGCCGCGAAGGCCGCACGCACCGAGTCGATCTGCGCGGTGGTGGTCGCCGGGACGGCGCCGACCGCCGGGTTCGGGGTCCAACGGACGACATCGGTTCCCGTGTCGAAGCGAATCACGCGCGGTTCGAACGTGCCGGCCTGCACCTCGCGACCGACCAGGAGGAACGCATGCGGCACGTCGACGACCACCGATCCCAGCGTCACCGCCGGGGCGATGTCGTTCTGGTCGGCGTTGGAGCCGATGATCCACACGCCCGATGCCTCGCGCACCGCCTGAAAGATGCCGAGGCCGGCGGCGTCGGCATTCTGGAAGATGACGTCGGCGCCGCGCGACATCAGGGCGAGGGCCTGCTCCTTGCCCGCGCCGGCGTCCTCCCAGTTGCCGAGGTACGCGGTGAGCACGGTGATGGTGGGCTTCACGCGCCTGGCGCCGCGCGAAAAGGCATCGAAGCTTGCGGCGACCGGCGGAAGTTCCGTGCCGCCGATGACGGCGAGCACATCGGACCTGCTGACGGAAGCCGCGGCCATGCCCGCGAGGTACGACGGCTCGTCAAAGGCGAACGACATCGCGGCGATGTTCGGTCCGGTGCCGGTGCCGCCGGTCGTGACGAAGATCGTGTTGGGATAGGCGGGTCCGACGCGCTGCGCGGCATCCTGGAACTCGAAGCCGTGGCCGAGGACCAGGTGATAGTTGCGGGCGCCGTATTGCCGAAAGTTCTCCTCGAACTCCGCCGGGGTGCGCGTTTGCACGTGACCAACGCTGGCCCCGAGGGAGTCGCGAATGCGCTCGAGCCCCTTGTACGCCGCCGCATTCCAGGACTTATCCGAAATGGGTCCTGGAGTCAGCAGCGCGACCCGAAATCCTTGAGCCGCATCGACTTTCGTGTCCGAACCCGAGCAGGCAAGGATTGCGACGGTGTGGAAAAACACGACGGCAGTGGCGAAGCGAAATCTCATTAGCGATGTTAAAGCTTTGTGATAATTGGAGTTACAATAGCTTAGTAAACAAATGTAACGAACGCACAATTTTTGTGGATATCCCGATTGTGAGCATGATCGACTGGCGTCTTGATGCAGGCTTTCTGGCGCCTTAGCGTCCGGCCCTGACATCTCGGGAGTCCCGCGCCTCTCGGCCGGGGTCGGCGCGTCCGACGAGCGCGATCTCGGTCATGCGTACGCTGCCGTTGATCCTGGCTCCTTCCATGACAACGATGGACTTCGTGCTGATGTCGCCGTTGATCACGGCGGTGGTCTGCAGCTCGAGGCGCTCGCTGGCCGTGACGTGTCCGTCAATGACCCCACCCACGACGACTTCGTCGGCGGTTACGTCGCCACGAATGGACCCCTCGCGGGCGAGCATCACCTGGCGTGCGTGCTGCACCGAGCCGTCGACCTGTCCCTCCACCTTGAGGGCACCCGGACAGGAGATGTCACCGGAGATGACCGTGCCGGCCGCGAGGATCGTGAGTGAGGCTTCGCTGCCGCCCTGCTTGCCGTTGCGGCGCGAGTCGCCGGAGGAGTTCGAGAACATAAAAGGGAGTTCCTGGTCGGGTCGAGGAGAACAGCGCTTACCGCCCGCCGATGCCGGCCGGCGGTCTCGGGGTCGTGTCGTTGGAGTCCGGGCGCAAGGCGGCGGAAGCCTGCTGTGCCGTCGCGGCGCCCATCATCCGCTGCACCTGCTCATAGCGCGTCTGTAGCTCGGTGAGCGTGGCCGAGAGTGAATCGAGACGCTCGGCGTCGCGCTCGAACGTGGTCACGCGCTGCTGTAGCAGCGGGACACGCGCGGCCTGTGACGCCATCCAGCCCCACGTGAGTGCGGCCACCAGGTACAGCAACAAGGCAGGGCGTGAGGCCAGGAGACCCAGGGTCCGGACCTGCCAGGGGCGCAGAACGTAATGCCGGTGCGCCAGCCCGACTTCACGGTGGACGTGTACGTACATCGCACCGCCATCCGTGTCGAAGATGCGCCCGTGCGCGTGACGCGCGCCGGTCGCGCGGACTCTATGCGGCGTGGGATTGGAAGGTCTCACCGGTCGGACTCCGGGCCCAGGATGAGCTCGAGCAGGCGCTCGAAGTCCTCGACGCCATAGAACGGGATTCGCAACTCTCCCTTCGTCGATTTGCCCGCCTGCACGATCCGCGCATCCGTGCCAAGGCGCAACCGAAGCCGCTCTTCGAGCCGCCGCACCTCGGCGCTGCGCGTGTCGGTGGGTGTAGGGGCCTGTGGGCGCCGCCTGCCCTTGGCCTGTTCGCGAACGCGACGCTCGACTTCTCGCACGGACAAGCCCTCTGCCACGGCCGTGCGTGCGAGGTCTGCCATCTGGCTCGCATCCCCGAGTCCGAGGAGCGCCCGCGCGTGACCGACGGTGAGGTGGCTGTCCCACACCAAGCGCCGCACGGACGCCGGCAGCGCCAGAAGCCGGAGCGTATTGGCAATCGTCGAGCGGTCCTTGCCGACGATCTCGCTGACTTCCTGCTGCGTGAGCGAGAAGTCGCGGATCAGTTGCTCGTAGCCCTCGGCTTCCTCGATGGGATTGAGGTCTGCGCGCTGAAGGTTCTCAACCATCGCCAGCGAGAGGAGCAGCTTGTCGTCGACCTCGCGGACAACGGCTGGAATCTCCGTCCAGCCCAGGCGCTGCGCCGCACGAAAGCGGCGCTCGCCGGCAATCAGCTCGTAGCCGTCTCCGCGCGGTGCGGGTCTGACGGTGATGGGTTGGAGCAGTCCACTGACGCGCAGGGACGACTCGAGGTCGGCGAGTTCCTCCTCCCGAAACTCCTTGCGCGGCTGTAACGGGTTTGGGCGGATCCTCGAGAGCTGAAGCGCGCGATACGGATTTGACGGCGCGGCTTGAAGGAGGACAGCGTCCGTCGACGAGCGCGCCTCCACGGAGCCGGCAGGCGCCTGCCGAGTAGGGGCGCGGGCAATCAGCGCCTCCAAACCACGTCCGAGTCTTCGGCCTTTGTCGCTATTCATAAATTCTCGACACCTAGGAATTATTTACAAGGTGTTGTGCAGCAAACACTTATGAGTAAACCGGCGCAGGAAAACTCCGCAAGTTGTTGCAGGACAACACCTTACGCATATCTTTCCAAAAGTTCCTTTGCTACGCTCATATAGGCCTGTGCGCCTGCGGATGCGACGTCGTACAGAATGATTGGCTTCCCGAATGAGGGCGCCTCGGCGAGCCGCACATTCCGAGGAATGACGGACTGGAAGACCTTGGCGCCGAAATACTCCCTGGCGTCCGCCGCTACTTGGCGCGAAAGATTGAGGCGAGCGTCGAACATCGTGAGCAGCACACCATCGATGCCCAGTGAGGGGTTCACGCCCTGCTGCACCAGGTGCACGGTATTCAGCAGCTGCGAAAGTCCCTCGAGCGCGTAGTACTCGCACTGCAACGGGATCAACAGCGAATCGGCCGCGGCGAGCATGTTCACCGTGATGAGACCGAGGGACGGCGGGCAATCGATCAGGATGTAGTCGTAGTTATCCCGCACCTGTTCGAGGGCGCGGCGCATTGCCAGCTCCCGCTCATCCTCGTCGACGAGCTCAATCTCCGCCCCTGCGAGATCGGGCGTTGCGCCAAGGACGTCGAGGTGCTTGAACTGCACCTGTCGGTGGATGGCGCCACTCGTCCGCGTCGCATCGAGCAGCGCGTCATAGACCGTGTCCTGAACGTCTTCTCGCGCGATGCCGATGCCACTCGTCGCGTTGCCTTGCGGGTCTCCGTCCACGAGGAGCGTCCGCTGTTCGGCTGCAGCGAGAGAGGCCGCGAGATTCACGGCGGTTGTAGTCTTTCCGACGCCACCCTTCTGGTTGGCGATAGCGATGATTCTGGCCACGTGCCTCGATGAAGCGGGGTGAGCCGGCGAATATACCGACTCACCCCCATATATACTAGCGCAATTGTTTCACGTGGAACCTCAGCCTGACATTTCCAGCTCGTTTCACGTGAAACGTCTAGGGCTGAGGGGACAAGACGGCCAGGCGAAGCGTGACATCCGCGCGGATCCGCACCAGCCCCGGAAGCACGGGAGTCTGCGGGACCCCGCCTGCACGAGCCGCGGACAGCTCGGCCATCCTGAACAGTGGGGTCTCCGTCTGTCCGCCAGTGGTAAGCTCAAGCACTTCGCCAATCGAGACTCCGGCTGCCTCCGCCATCACGGCGGCGTCGGCACGCGCCCGACGAACGGCGGAGGCGAGGGCGACTCGGCGCGCGGAGTCGGGGTTTGAGAGGTAGAACTCCGGCCCCGTCACCGTGGTCGCGCCGGCTCCTACCACGGCATCGAGTGCGGCACTGAGCTGCGAGAGGTCGTGTACGTCGACGGACACGATATTGCGGGCCTGGTAGCCAACAACCGTCGGGCGGCCGCCTTCGCGGGGATACTCGTATTCCGGTGCCACCACGAGCCCCTGTGTCCGAATACTCGGGGCGCTGATACCTGCCCGTCGCGGCGCGGCGAGGACCCCTGTAGCAGCCTGCG